>JAICLP010000094.1 GCA_025925475.1 Burkholderiales bacterium
ATTGGGCTTTCGCAATGGCGGACAACTGGTCGGGCTGGCCGGCGGCATGACGGCGGCGATCTTCTTCGCGATGGCGGCGATCGCCACCGTGACGAAGCGCGATTTCTCGTTCCTCGGGAAATTCCTGTTCGTCGGACTCGTCATCCTGATCGTCGCCTCGCTCGCGAACCTGTTCTTCCAGATTCCCGCGCTGTCGGTCACGATCTCGGCGGTCGCCGTCCTGGTCTTCTCGTTGTACCTGTTGCACGATGTCAGCAACATCGTGCGCGGCGGCGAGACGAACTACATCACCGCTACGCTCAACCTGTTCCTCGACGTCTACAACATCTTCATCAGCCTGCTCAACATCCTGCTGATGTTCTCGGGCCAGCGCGACTGACCAGGACAGGCATCCAGCGCAATCGGGGCGAGTCGATCTCGCCCCTTTTTTTCGTCTCTACCGCTCGAACAGCGCCGTCGACTCGACGTGTGCGGTGTGCGGGAACATGTTGACGACGCCTGCCGCGGCGAGCCGATAGCCGCGCTCGTGGACGAGCACGGCCGCGTCGCGTGCCAGCGTCGCGGGATTGCATGAGACATAGACGATCCGCGCAAGCGCCGCTTCGTCGTCGCGGTGCGGAAGCGACTTCGCCAGCTCGACGGCGCCCTCGCGCGGCGGATCGATCAGTACCCGATCGAGCCTGCCGAGGCCCGCGACGAAGGGCGCCGTCGCCGTGAACAGGTTCACGCAGGCGAACGTCGTCTTCTCCGTCAGCCCGTTGCGCTCGGCGTTCGCTCTGGCGCGCGCGACGAGCGCCTTGCCGCCTTCGATCCCGACAACGTGCGCCGCCCGGCGCGCAATCGGCAGCGTGAAGTTGCCGAGTCCGCAGAAGAAGTCGGCGATGCGGTCGGTCGGTTGCGGATCGAGCATTTGGATCGCCCGGCGCACCAGCATTCGGTTGATCGCCGCGTTCACCTGGGTGAAATCGGTCGGCGCGAACGGAACCGCGACGTCGAATTCCGGCAGCGTGTACGCCAGCGTCGCGTGCGGCGGATGAAACGGAACGACCGTATCGGGGCCGCCCGGCTGCAGCCAGAATTCGACGCCGTGCAGATCGGCGAACGCAACGAGCTTCGCTTCGTCGGCCACCGATAGCGGCTCGAGGATGCGCAGCACGAGCGCGTGGACGAGGCGCTCGTCAACGATACCGGCCGCCGCTGTTACGCTCTGCGGCGCGAGGCGCTCGCCGACGGCGAGCTCGATTTGCGGCAATCGCGTGCGGATCGACAGCGATTCGACGAGCGTGCGCAGCGCCGGCAGAAGCGCCGAAATCTTGGCCGGCAGCACGTGGCATTCGCGCATGTCCGCGACGTAGCTCGATTTGCGCTCGTGAAAGCCGATCAGGATGCCGCCCTTTTTCGCGACGTCGCGCACCGACAGTCGCGCGCGATAGCGATATCGCCATTCGGGGCCTGCGATCGGGGGCAGCAGCACGTCCGGAAGCACGCGTCCGATCCGAAGCAGCGCGTCCTCGAGTGCCCGCTGCTTGGCGGCGACCTGCAATGCCGGATCCGCGTGCTGCAGCGTGCAGCCGCCGCAAACGCCGAAATGCGGGCAGCGTGGCGTCGTCCGCGATGCGTTCGCACGCCCGATCGCAATGGCGCGCGCGATGTCGTAGCTCGGCTTCCGGCGAACGATCTCGGCTTGCACGCGCTCGCCGGGCAGCGCGCCCTCGACGAACACGACCTTGCCGCCGGCGTGGGCGACGCCGCGGCCTTCCTGATCCAGCGATTCGATCGAAAGCTCGGTCATGACGAGAGCCGCGGATTGTACGCGGCGGCTTGTGAATGACATCGGTAAAATGCGGGCATGAAGATTCTCGCGCTCGACACGTCGACGCAATGGCTGTCGGTGGCGTTGTTCGACGGCCAGCGTGCGATCGCCATGCGCGAGCACGTGGGCAGCGGCGCGTCCGAGCGCATCCTGCCGGCGATCGGCGAAATGCTCGCGGGCGACGGAACGTCGCTTGCGAACCTCGACGGCATCGCGTACGGTGCGGGACCCGGATCGTTCACGGGCGTGCGCATCGCATGCGGCGTGGCACAGGGCCTCGCGTTCGGTGCCGGGAAGCCGTTGTTCGGCGTGTCGACGCTCGAGGCAATCGCGCAGTCGGCATGGCGCACGCACGGCTGGCAACGGATCGCCGCGTGCCTCGACGCGCGGATGCACGAGGTCTATGTGGCGGCGTACGAGCGAAAGCACAACGGCTTTACGATCGACCGTGAACCGGTCGTCGGCAAGCCGGATGCGATCGAGCCGATGACAGGAGAAGGCTGGCACGGCGCCGGCGACGGTTTCGTCGCGTATCCCGCGCTCGCGGCGCGCCTCGGCCTCGTCGATTGCGACGGCGCGATCATTCCCGACGCGCAGTCCATCGCCGAATGCGCATGGCCGCAGGTCCTCGCGGGTAGAGGCGTATCGGCCGACGAAGCACAGCCGCTCTACGTGCGCCATCGCGTCGCGCTGACGATCGCCGAGCGCGCATCCGGCGCCCGACTCTGAATCCAAACAAACTTGGCCTCGCTTCCGAAACCTGCGGCACTCGCGCCCGTGCGCTGGCGTCCACTCGCCGCGCACGACCTGCCAGTCGTGGCCGCGCTGGAAGCGCGCATCCACGCCGCGCCGTGGAGCGAGCGCAATTTCCGCGACGCGCTCGCCGCCGGATATTCGGCCCGCGTCGGCGTGCGCGCCGAGCGCATCGTCGCGTACGGCGTGCTGATGCTCGGCCCCGGCGAAGCGCAGCTTCTCAATCTGTCCGTGGTTCCCGAAGCGCGTCGTAACGGACTCGGGCGGGCGCTGTTGTTGCAGTTCATGGACGTGGCGCGCCAACTCGGCGCCGAGCAGGTGTTCCTCGAGGTCCGCGTCGGCAATGCGGGCGCCATCGCGCTCTATGAAGGATCCGGTTTCAAGGCCGTTGCCCGACGCGTCGAGTATTACCCGCCCGATCGCCGCGGCGGCGCGCGCGAAGACGCGCTCGTGATGCGCTGCGACTTGCGGCGATCTCCTGCTTGATGCCGACGCGCGCGGAGGTGCTGCGCGAGCTGGGGCTCGCACCGAGTTGGCGACTGCGTGCGCGAAACGGCGTCATGCAGGCCGCCGATGCAGGCGACGCCGGCAACGATGGCGACGTCGATCCGCGTCGCGCACGGATCGCCTCGCTCGCATTCGACGCTCTCGTCGACGACATCGCGCAATGTCGCGCATGCGGCTTGTGCGGGACACGAAGGCGAACGGTACCCGGTGTTGGCGCCCCCGATGCTGCGTGGATGTTCGTCGGCGAGGCGCCGGGCGCGGACGAAGACGCGCAGGGCGAGCCGTTCGTCGGTGCCGCCGGGCAGTTGCTCGACAACATGCTGGCCGCGCTGGACCTCGCGCGGGGCAACGACGTCTTCATCGCGAACGTTCTGAAGTGCCGGCCGCCCAACAACCGGACGCCCGAGCCGCTCGAGGTCGATGCCTGCCGGCCCTACCTCGATCGCCAGATCGCGCTGATTGCGCCGGCATTGATCGTTGCGCTCGGCAAGAGCGCGGCATGCACGCTGCTCGATGTGGATGCCTCCGTTGCCAGTCTTCGCCATCGCATCCATCGCTACCGCGGGACGCCATTGATCGTCACGTACCATCCGGCCTACCTGTTGCGCACGCCGCTCGACAAGGCGAAGGTCTGGGAAGACCTGCTGTTCGCGCGCCGGACGCTGCGCGAGATCACGCCGGCGCGCGCCGAATCGTAGGTCGTAGGCTTGCGTCGGTCGGCCCGAGGCCGCATATTCCGGCCCTGTGAACGCCCGGCGTCCGAAGCGGGCCCTCGTGAACCAGGCAATCGTCCACCCTTCCCGGAGGAGGAACATGCTGCGCAAGTTCTGGATCGTGCTCGCGGCCGTCATGACGATGGCGCTCGGAGGCTGCGGCTACAACGACCTGCAGCGACAGGACGAAGGCGTCAAGGCGGCGTGGTCCGAGGTGCTGAACCAGTATCAGCGGCGCGCCGACCTCGTGCCGAACCTCGTCAACACCGTCAAGGGGTATGCGCAGCAGGAGCAGCAGGTGCTGACCGAGGTGACGAAGGCGCGGGCGCAGGTCGGCTCGATCAAGGTAACGCCCGAGGTCATCAACGATCCCGAGGCATTCCAGAAGTTCGTCCAGGCGCAGAACCAGCTCACCGGCGCGCTGTCGCGGCTGATCGCCGTGTCGGAGGCGTATCCGAATCTAAAGTCCGACCAGAACTTCCGTGACCTGCAATCGCAGCTCGAAGGCACCGAGAACCGCATTGCCGTCGCACGCAACCGCTACATCAAATCGGTGCAGGAATTCAATAGCACCGTGCGCCAGTTCCCGACGAATCTGACGGCCATGATCTTTCACATGAACGTGAAGCCGAACTTCAGCGTCGCCGACGAGAGCACGATCAGCACGCCGCCGAAGGTCGACTTTGGCAAGGGTGCGGCGCCTTCCGCGCCAACGGTGCCCCCGCCCGGCGGCGCGACGCCCGCACCCGGCGGGCCGACGCCTGCGCCCACACCCGGTGCCGCGCCTGCGTCAACGCCGGCGCCGAAGTCCTGACACCTAGCGATCGCGCGACGCGTGCTTCGCCGATGAACGCTTCGACCGCTGCGACGAGGCCGGGGCAGGCGCGCGCCGCGCTTCGCGCAGTCGTCGCACTCGTCATGCTGTTCGTCGCGTCCGTTGCGTTGGCCCAGAGCGACGCATGGAAGGCCGACAGCAGCGGCCTTGCACCGATTCCCGCACTTTCCGCGCGCGTCACCGACGAGACGAATACCTTGTCGGCGAGCGAGCGGCAGGCGCTCGACAAGAAGCTCGCCGACTGGGAGCAGAAGACCGGCAATCAGCTCGTCGTGCTGATCGTACCGTCGACGAAGCCCGAGGCGATCGAATCGTATTCGATCCGCGTGGCCGAGGCGTGGAAGATCGGCCGCAAGGGCAAGGACAACGGTGCGATCTTCCTGATCGCGAAAGACGATCGGCGCATGCGCATCGAGGTGGGCTACGGCCTCGAAGGCGTGCTGACCGACATCACGTCGCACCGGATCATCGACGAGACCGTCGCACCGCTCTTTCGCCAGAACCGCTTCGCCGAGGGGATCAACGCCGGCGTCGATCGGATCATCGCCGTCGTCGGCAGCGGCGCGCCGCTACCGGCGAAAGCAGTGCCGAAGGCCGCGCAACACAACCAGCCGTTCGATTTCGGCACGCTGCTCATCTTCCTTTTCGTCGGCGTGCCGATCGTCGGCGGAATCCTGTCGCGCATGTTCGGCCGCATGCTCGGCTCGACGGTCGGCGGCGGGGTTGTCGGTGTCGCCGGATGGTTGATCGCCGGGTCGATCGCCATTGGCGTCGGCGCAGGTGTCCTCGCGTTCCTCGTCATGCTGCTGTTCAGCGCCGGCAGCGGCCTTGGTGGCGGTCTCGGACGTCGCGGCGGCGCATGGATCCCGACCGGCGGGTTTGGCGGCGGCGGATTCGGCGGCGGGGGAGGCGGTTTCTCGGGCGGCGGCGGCAGCTTCGGCGGCGGCGGCGCATCGGGTGGCTGGTAGCGATGAGCGCGCCGGGCCGCCCCAAGCGCGAATACCGCCCCCCGGGGGGCAGCGAAGCGGCGAAGCCGCGAGGGTGGGGGGCATCATACAAGCACGCGCATCGCGTCCTGCGCCACGTCGTCACCGATCACCTGTCGGTGCGTCGCGTATTCCCGCGCTCGGCGCTCACGAGGATTGAGCAGGCGATCGCCGCGGGCGAGCGCACGCACCGCGGGCAGGTTTGCTTCGCAATCGAAGGCGCGTTGCCGCCGCTTCGCGTGCTGCACAGGATCACGCCGCGCGAGCGCGCGCTCGAAGTGTTCGGGCTGCTGCACGTCTGGGACACCGAGGAGAACGCAGGCGTGCTGATCTACCTGCTGCTCGCCGATCGCGACGTCGAGATCGTTGCCGACCGCGGCATCGATCGGCGCGTCGCCCCGGGCGCCTGGCAGGGCATCTGCGCACGCATGGAAGCGGCGTTTCGCGAGTCGCGCTTCGTCGATGGCGTGCTGATCGGGATCGGCGAGATCAGTGCGCTCTTGGCCACCCATTTCCCGCACACCGGCAACGTGCCAAACGAGTTGCCGGACAAGCCGGTCGTTCTCTGAGGGCGCTACAGGGTTCGCGTCGGCTTGTCGAGGCCGATCAGGTGCATCGAGTCGTACTGCCGCTGGTTTGCGCGGTGGCGCCACATGACGAGCAGCATCGTCGCGGTGACGAACAGCCCGAACAGGATGATCGCCGAGCTGATCGAAAGGCCCGCACGAACCATCAGCGCGTAGAGGCCGACCATCACGAGAATGCCGATGTTCTCGTTGAAGTTCTGCACCGCGATCGAGTGCCCTGCACCCATCAGCACGTGGCCGCGGTGCTGCAGCAGCGCATTCATCGGCACGACGAAGAATCCCGCGCACGCGCCGATCGCCACCATCAAAAACATCGCGAGCGGCACATGGTGGACGAGCACCATCACCATGACGACGACGCCCATCGCCGCGCCGATCGGAAGCACGCTCACCGAATTGCGCAGCGACACTATCCGTGCCGCCAGCACGCAGCCAAGCGCGATGCCGACGGCGACGACGCCCTGCAGCATCGACGCCTGCGCGAGGTTGAGCGACAGCGCGCGCGCTGCCCAGTCGATGACGATGAACTGCAGCGTCGCACCGGCACCCCAGAACAGCGTCGTCGTCGCGAGCGAAATCTGCCCGAGGCGGTCGCGCCACAGCAGCGCGACGCAGTGCGAGAACTCGCGAATCAGGAACAGCGGGTTCGCGCTCGGCACGCGATGATCGACGCCGGTGTCGGGAATGAACCAGTTGAAGATCGTCGCGATGAGATACGTGACCATGATGACGGCGACCGCCGCATCGGGTGGCGTATCGATCGGAAAGTCGATCAGCGGAAAATCGAAGCCCAGAAGCCTGGCCGATATTCGCGGCGTGATCAGCGCGCCGCCGAGCAGCACGCCGAAGATGATCGACGCCACCGTCGCCCCTTCCATCCAGCCGTTCGCGACGACGAGCTGCCCGGGCGGCAGAAGCTCGGTGAGGATGCCGTACTTGGCCGGGGAATACGCTGCGGCGCCGAACCCGACCACGGCATAGGCGATCAGCGGATGGATGTCGGCCAGCATCATGCCGCAGCCGACGATCTTCACCGCGTTGGTGATCAGCATCACGCGACCCTTCGCCATCGAATCGGCGAATGCGCCGACGAGCGGTGCGAGGATGACGTACGAGATGACGAAGCTCTGCTTCAGGACCGGCGTCATCCACGCCGGCTCGTGCAGCTCGCGCAGCAGCGCGATCGCGGCGACCAGCAGTGCGTTGTCGGCGAGCGACGAGAAGAACTGCGCCGCGATGATCGTGTAGAAGCCGGGTTTCATCGATGGGTGGAACGGCCGGCTTTCGCGTCCATGACGCTCGCTATCTGATTGTTATAATGCGAAAACGCGCGGCCGGCGCTTTATACCATGATCGCACACGCTCTCCCAGTGCCGGCGCATGCCCGTCGCGCCCCGCTGCGGCGGTAGTGGCAACCGCTTTTGCCCCCTCGCCTTCGCGCATGGCCCGACCGCTCGTCGCGCAGATCGATCTCGCCGCGCTCGCCGCGAACCTGGCGCGTGCGCGTGCCTTCGCACCGGGTTCCCAAGTGCTCGCGGTCGTCAAGGCCGACGCTTATGGTCACGGCCTGATGCGGGTCCTGCCGGCGCTTGCCGCCGCGGATGGCTTCGCGCTGATCGAGCTCGACAACGCGGTGCGCTTGCGCGAGCGGGGCGAGCGCCGCCCGATCCTTTTGCTCGAAGGCTTTTTCGAGGCGACCGAGCTCGACACGTTCGCGCACCACGCGCTCGGCTGTGTCGTGCATTCGCTCGAGCAGGTCGAGATGCTGGAGCGCGCACGTCCCATGCCTGCGCTCGACGTTTACCTCAAGATCAACACGGGCATGAACAGGCTCGGCGTTGCACCGAACGAAGCGCGCGCGATCGCCGCGCGGCTCGAGCGTGCACCGGCCGTCGGCTCATTGCGGTTGATGACCCATTTCGCGCGTGCCGATGAAGAGGACGGCATCGAGCAGGCGCTCGCGCGTTTCGAGGCGGCCTGCGCCGGCCTTCCGTATCCGCGCTCGCTTGCCAATTCTGCCGGTGTCGTTCGCTTCGGCGACATCGGCGGCGATGTCGTGCGGCCTGGCATCATGCTCTACGGCGCGACGCCGTTCGCGCGTCGCAGCGCGCAGTCGCTCGGGCTTGCGCCGGTGATGACGCTCCGCTCGAAGCTGATCGGCGTGCAGACGCTCGCCGCCGGCGACATCGTCGGTTATGGCGCAACGTTCGTTGCCACCCAGCCGATGCGCATCGGCGTCGTCGCATGCGGATACGCCGACGGCTACCCGCGTCATGCGCCAAACGGCACGCCGATACTCGTCGACGGAGCGCGCGTTGCGACCGCGGGCCGCGTGTCGATGGACATGATCACCGTCGACCTCTCGTCGCTTCCCGATGCGCGCGTCGGCAGCGATGTCGTGCTGTGGGGAGAAGGTTTGCCGATCGACGACGTCGCGCATGCGGCGGGCACCGTCGGCTACGAGCTCATGTGCGCGGTCGCGCCCCGCGTGCCGTTCGTCGTGCAAGGCCAGGAGGACCGCTCGTGTACGTCGTCGTGACCGGCGCGGCCGGCTTCATCGGATCGAATCTCGTGCGCGCGTTGAACGCACGCGGCGAGACCGACATCATTGCGGTCGACAATCTCACGCGCGGCGACAAGTTTCGCAACCTCGCCGACTGCAGCATCGCCGACTACGTCGACCAGGACGATTTCCTCGTCCGGCTCGCCGACGGCGACTTCGACGACGACATCGGCGCCATCCTTCACGAAGGCGCGTGCTCCGACACGACGCAGACCGACGGCCGCTACATGATGCGCAACAACTATCGCTACTCGGTTGCCCTGCTCGAGCATTGCCAGAACAACGACATCCGCTTCCTCTACGCGTCGAGCGCGGCCGTCTACGGCGCAGGCACCGTCTTCCGCGAGGATGGCGCGCACGACGCGCCGCTCAACGTCTACGGCTATTCGAAGTCGCTGTTCGATGCGTACGTGCGCCGTGCGCTGCCCGAGCGCACCGCACAGATCGCCGGCTTTCGCTATTTCAACGTCTACGGCCCGCGCGAGGCGCACAAGGGCCGCATGGCATCGGTCGCGTTGCACTTCTTCGACGAGTATCGGCGCGACGGGCGCGTGTGCCTGTTCGAAGGCTCGGACGGTTATCCGAACGGCGAGCAGCGGCGCGACTTCATCCATGTCGACGACGTCGTCGCCGCGAAGCTCGACTTCTACGATCATGCCGAGCGCTCGGGCATCTTCAACCTCGGCACCGGCAATGCGGAATCGTTCAATGCGGTCGCGCACGCGACGATCAATGCGTGCAGGCGCTTCGACGGACAGCCGCCGCGGACGCTCGAACAGCTCGTCGACGAGGGCGTCGTCAGCTATGTGCCGATGCCCGAGGTGCTGCACGGCAAGTACCAGAGCTTCACGCAGGCGGATCTCTCGCGGCTTCGCGCCGCCGGATATGCATCGCCGATGCAAGGCGTCGCGGATGGCGTCAGGCGCTACGTCGAAAGTCTGATTTCGTCGACCGCAAGTCCTTCGTAAGCTGCGTTCGCTCGCGCCGCTCACCCCCGTCGGGGGCACCACGGTGCGACGCTTCCTCACCCACTTGCGAAGGAGTTTTCCATGATTCGTCTTCTGCTCGCCCTCGTCGTCGCGCTCGCGGCACCGCTTGCCGACGCCGCGCTCAACCTCAACACCGCCACCAAGGATGAACTGATCGCGCTGTCGGGCATCGGTCCGGCCAAGGCCCAGGCGATCATCGACTATCGAACGCAGCACGGCGGGTTCAAGTCGGTCGACGAGTTGAAGGACGTCAAGGGCATCGGCGCCAAACGGTTCGAAAAGCTCAAGCCCGAGCTCACCATCGGTCCCGCGGCGGTGAAGACCGCGGCCCGCGAAGCGAAGCCGGCCACGGCCAAGTCCGACGCGAAACCGGGCAAATGACCGTCGGGGCGCGGCGGCCGCCTCGCGGGCGGTGACGCTCCCCGTTGTTCCGCGGTGTGCGGCGGCGCGTCGGTGCGAGCGCTGCCGCACGGTGCGCGGCGGCGTCGGCCGGCGCGTTCGTCCGCTACAATCGGCGGATGGATTACCGAACGCTCGCCGACACCGTCGGCAACACACCGCTCGTGCGGCTGATGCGCCTGCCCGGCGCGACGTCGAACGTGATCCTGGCGAAGCTCGAGGGCAACAACCCCGCCGGCTCCGTCAAGGACCGGCCGGCGCTGTCGATGATCGTCGAGTCCGAGAAGCGCGGCACGATCAAGCCGGGCGATACGCTGATCGAGGCGACGTCGGGCAACACGGGCATCGCGCTCGCAATGGTCGCCGCGATGCGCGGCTACCGGATGGTGCTCGTGATG
>JAICLP010000299.1 GCA_025925475.1 Burkholderiales bacterium
CGACGATCGCGATCCTGCGCGGCTTGCAGGAGCGCTACGAGATTCACCACGGCGTCGACATCACCGATCCGGCGATCGTCGCCGCCGCCGAGCTCTCGCATCGTTACATCACCGACCGCTTCCTGCCCGACAAGGCGATCGACCTGATCGACGAAGCCGCGGCGCGGATCAAGATGGAGATCGACTCGAAGCCCGAGGCGATGGATCGGCTCGACCGGCGGATCATCCAGCTCAAGATCGAGCGCGAAGCGGTGAAGAAGGAAACCGACGAGGCGTCGCGCAAGCGTCTTTCGATGATCGAGGACGAGATCGCGCGGCTCGAGCGCGAGTATGCCGACCTCGACGAGGTGTGGCAGGCGGAGAAGGCGCAGGTCGCCGGCAGCCAGCACATCAAGGAGGAGATCGACAAGGTCAAGCTCCAGATGGACGAGGCGAAGCGCAAGGGCGACTGGCAGAAGATGTCCGAGCTTCAGTACGGCAAGCTGCCCGCGCTCGAAGCGCAATTGCGGAAGGTCGACAGCAAGCTCGAGGCCGAGCAGCAGAAGAAGCCGCAACTTCTGCGCACGCAGGTCGGCGCCGAGGAAATTGCCGAGGTCGTCTCGCGCGCCACCGGCATTCCGGTGTCGAAGATGATGCAGGGCGAGCGCGACAAGCTGCTGCACATGGAGGAGCGGCTGCATCAGCGCGTGATCGGACAGAACGAGGCGGTGCGGCTCGTCTCCGATGCGATCCGCCGCTCGCGCTCGGGCCTGTCCGATCCGAATCGCCCGTACGGCTCGTTCCTGTTCCTCGGGCCCACGGGCGTCGGCAAGACCGAGCTCACGAAGGCGCTCGCCGAATTCCTGTTCGACAGCGACCAGGCGATGGTGCGCATCGACATGTCCGAATTCATGGAGAAGCATTCGGTCGCCCGACTGATCGGCGCGCCGCCCGGCTACGTCGGCTACGAGGAAGGCGGTTACCTGACCGAGGCCGTGCGCCGCAAGCCGTATTCGGTGATCCTGTTCGACGAGATCGAGAAGGCGCACCCCGACGTGTTCAACGTGCTGTTGCAGGTGCTCGACGACGGTCGGTTGACCGATGGACAGGGACGCACGGTCGACTTCCGCAACACGGTGATCGTGATGACGTCGAACCTCGCGTCGCATCGGATCCAGGAGATGACGAACGAGGGCCGCGACCCCGGCGCGATCAAGCTCGCGGTGATGGCCGAAGTGAAGACGACGTTCCGGCCGGAGTTCGTGAACCGGATCGACGAGATCGTCGTGTTCCATCCGCTCGCGCAGGACCAGATCGCGAACATCGCGCGCATCCAGTTGCGTGCGCTCGAGGCGCGGCTCGCGAAGCTCGACATCCGGCTCGATGTCACGCAAGCGGCGCTCGAGCATGTCGCGCAGGCCGGCTTCGATCCGGTGTACGGCGCGCGGCCGCTGAAGCGCGCGATCCAGCAGGAGATCGAGAACCCGCTCGCGAAGGAAATCCTGTCAGGCGCGTTCGCGCCGGGCGAGACGGTTCACGTGCGCGAGAAGGCAGGCCGCATCGTGTTCGACAAGAGCGTCGAAGCGGAGCCCATCGAAGCGTAAGAACAGGGGTCGGGCGACCAGGGTCGCGGAGCAGCGAAACGCGCGCTGTAAAGCCTCACGATGTGCTTTACACCGTCAGGCGTAGCAGTAGGCGGGCCGAGACGCTGCCTGGTCGCGATCCCTGACCTCTGATCCCTGATGCCCTACACCAGCGGCGCGTGTCGCAAGTTGCGCAGGTCGTGCGAGCCGTCGTCGACCGTTACCGGCTCGTCGCGCGTCATGATCTTGTAGAGCGCCGCAGCGAGCGCGCCCTGGATGACGTACGCCAGCGCGCTCATCCAGTCGCGCAGCGCGACGAGCGACGTGAGCACGCGCGCCATTCCGTACAGGTCGACGGCATACATCGCGAGACCGAACACGGCGCCGGCAATCGCGGCTGCGGCGATGCCAATGCGATCGACGATGTACGCGAGGATGATGCCTGACAGCGCGCCGAGCGCGAGCAGGCAGACGGCGCCGACGATCGCGGTCTTCGGGCCGCCGCCGGGATGCACCGACGGCGTCACCGCGTTGAGCGTGGCCGTTCCGTAAACCACGAGCGGCCGTATCGGCGCTTCACCGCGCACCGCCCACGAGAACGCGATCTCGATCACCGCGAACACGATCATCGCCACGATGCCGGCAACGAGCGCAATGCTCCAGTCGACGGTCCGTGTGTCCGCGCCTGCAACAAAGTTCGAAGCCATGGTCGCTCTCCGCCAAACGTTGCGTCGATTCCGATCCTGCAGAATCCATACCGGCGCACGAGCAGTGCTCGCCATGCGGGACGTCGGCCCATGCGGGCCGTGGACGGCAACAAATGCACAGCCCGAAGTGTCGCCGCGCGAAACCTGTCAGCAGGATGCGGACGGTCCCCTGCGGCGTTAAGGAAGTGTCGACCCGCGCGGCGGTCAGGCGTCGCTGTCGGTTGAATGCCACGGGACGCGCCGCAGCCGCTCCCGCGTTTCCTCTTCGGCGATGTGACCGAGGCGCGGCTTCACGAGGTCGCTTCGCGCGACCAATCCGACGAGCCGCATCGACTGCTCGTCGGCAACGACCGGTAAGCGCTCGAGCCGGTGCAATGCGAGGCGCGAGGCGGTCATTCGACACGTTTCATCCGGCAATGCGACAACGAGCGGTGTGTTCCCGCATGCCGTCCCGACCGTGCGATCGGTCGCGTCGTTCGCGTAAGCAGCAAGCGCCGCGCGATCGACGACGCCGACGACGATGCCGTCGTCGACGACCGGGAACGCGCGATGCGCCTGGTCCGAACCGAAATACGTTGCAAGCGCCGCGCGTGCGGGCATTTTCGCGTCGATCGTCCTGACGTCGCGCGTCATCACGTCCTCGACGAACACGCGCTCGAGCGGATCGACGCCGTATTCGCGATAGATGTGATAGCCGCGGCGCGCGATTTTCTCGGTGAGGATCGAGCGCCGCATGGTCAGCACGGTGAAGCCGTACGAGATCGCCGACGTCGCGATCAGCGGCAGAAGCGCATTCGCGTCGCGCGTCAATTCGAACGCGAAGATCGTCGCGGTGAGCGGCGCGCGCATGACGCCCGCGAGCGTCGCCGCCATGCAGACGAGCGGCCATAGCAGCGGATCGGGACCGGGAAGGACCGGCCCGAGCATCACGCCGAGCCCGGCGCCCATCATCAACAGCGGCGCGAGCACGCCGCCCGACGTGCCGGAACCGAGCGCAATCACCCAGATCGCTGCCTTCACGAGCAACAGCGCGAGCGCGGCCTGCAGAACGAGATTGCCGTGCAGCAGATCGCCGATCACGTCGTAGCCGACGCCGAGCGCGCGCGGCTCGAAGTAGCCGCCGATGCCGACGGCAAGGCCGCCGAGCGCGGGCCACCAGCTCCAGTGCAGCGGCAGCGCGCCGAACCAGTCCTCGACCTTGTAGAGCGATCCGGACAGCGCGGCCGAAAGCGCGCCGCACAGCAGCCCGGCCGCGATGCACGAGGGCAGCGCAACCAATGCCGGCGCGGCGGTCGCGAGCGGGAACAGCGGACCCGGCGGCATCAGGAGCGGCCGCGTGAATCCTGCGACGGCACACGCGAGCGCGACCGGCAGCAGGCTTCGTGGCCGCAACTCGAACAGCAGCAGTTCAACGGCGAGCAGCACCGCGGCAACCGGCGTTCCGAAGACGGCGGTCATGCCGGCCGTCGCGCCGGCGACGAGGAGCGCCTTCCGCTCGGCGGCGGTCAGGTGAAAGTACTGCGCGATCAACGAGCCGATCGCGCCTCCGGTCATGATGATCGGACCTTCGGCACCGAACGGACCGCCGCTGCCGATCACGATGCCCGACGACAGCGGCTTCAGCACGGCGACCTTCGCCGACATCCGGCTCTTGCCGAACAGGATCGCCTCGATCGCTTCGGGAATGCCGTGGCCGCGAATCTTGTCGGAGCCGAAGCGCGCCATGAGCCCGACGATCAGCCCGCCGATCACGGGCACGACGATCACCCACGCGCCGAGCGTGTTCGCGGCGGGCGACGTGTTCGCAATCGACGCCTTCTGGAAGAAGAAGA
>JAICLP010000314.1 GCA_025925475.1 Burkholderiales bacterium
CACCTATCTGATCGGCTACAGCCATCCGCTGCAGCGCACACTCGGGCGCTGGCTTTCGTCGCTGTCGGTGAAGGATCTCGGCGCGGGCGAGGCGCCCGAATCAGGGGGCGAGACCGACGCAGCGAAGGATGTGGTGCTGCTCGGCTTCTTCACCGACGCGAGCGCGCTCGTCCACGAGTACGAAATGGGCGAGACGCCGAATGCGCAGAAAATGCTCGAGCGGCTGCTGGTCATCGACTTCAATCCGCACGTGCATGCGGAGTTGGCGCGCCGCGGCATCGCCTGTCGCTACGGCGATGTCGCGAACATGGATACGCTGCACCACGCCGGCGTGCATGAGCCGAGGCTCGTCGTGTCGACGATCTCCGATGCGATCCTCAAGGGTACCGACAACCTGCGGCTTTTGAAGCTCGCACGCAGGCTCTGGCCGCAGGCGAAGGTGATCGTCACCGCCGGCGGCCCGGCCTCGGCGGTTGCGCTCTACGAGGCGGGCGCCGACTTCGTCTTCGTGTCGCGCCTGCATTCTGCGACGCAGATGGCGTCGATCCTCGAGCAGGCGCTCGACGACGACTTCGACAGCGTGCGTGACGCGCACATCATGCAGATCAGGCGCAGGCGCGAGGTGCTGGCCTAAAACCGAATTGGGGTCAGAGACGATTTACCTGGCGCTTTCAGCCCTTTCGGACGATGGCCGTCGACGCCGAACGCTGGGTATCTTTCTCAAATGCCACGCCAGGCTCGGTTCTACTACCCGGGTGCCGTACTGCACGTCGTTCAGCGCGGAAATAACCGCACCGCAGTTTTCACGTGCTCGCGCGACGCCCGGGGTGCACGCCTTCCACGTGGACGACCACCCGGGCATGCTCGGAAAGTCGTCTCTGACCCCATTTAGGTTTGCGTTGCAGCGGGAAGATCGTCTCTGACCCTACTTCGGTTCTCTACATCGGCGGCACGAGCCCATCCTTGCCCACCAGCACGCTTGCAGCGGTCAGCGAACCATCGGGCTTCGGGCGGGCACTGACGAGGACGTGCGCGCCGGAGCGCAGCATCTCGCGGCTGCCGGGTTCGAACGTGACGATCGGCACGTCGTGCGGCACGACGACGGTCTTCTCGCCGTCCTTGTACTTGAGCGTCAGCCGCTCGCCCTGATCGACCTTGGCGACTTCGGCCACCGTCGCGTTCGTCATCGTGCTGCCCGGCTTCAGGTCCCATGGGTAGTGGCCCTCGCCGCTGCCGCGGCCGGACTCGGGGAACACTAGCACCTCGAGCGCGCGCTGCGTGCCATCGGGCTCCGGCATGGCGGCCGCGCCCACGAACGCACCTTCCTTCAGCGCGCCGCGCGACGCGGGCACGACGGCCACGACCTTGTAGTTATCGGCGAGCTCGATCGGGATCGTGTCGCCCGTGCGCGTATGCACAATAAGCTTCGTTCCCTCGATCGATGCGATGTCGCCGCGGACGTGCTGCGCTGATTGCGCGTAGACCGACGACGCGAAAAGGAAGAGCGCAAGTGCACCAAGCTGAATCGCACGCATGCCGGGAACTCCCTCGTGATGGACCAGGGAAGAGCGAACAGTCGCGCCCCCGTCGCTAATCCCGGCGAATCAGCGCGATCGCGGCGGCGATCATGCTCGCGAAGAAGACGAACGTCCAGCCGGCGATCGACAGGCCGAGGAAGACCCAGCCCTTTTCCGCACACTCGCCGCTGCCTTCGAGCACCTTGCGCACGACGGCGGTGAACGGCAGCGTGTCCATCATGTACGAAAGTCCCATCCCGCACGCCGGAACCTGGTCCTTCGGCAACGCCTGCAGCCAGATCTGGCGCGCCGCAAACGCGGCGCCCGCGCCCGCGATGATCAACGTCAGCACCGCGTAGAACGCGGCACCGGTTCGGCCGGGATTCTGGATCGCGGCGATCAGGAACACGATGCCGACCGCCGATACGCAAACGCGCTGGAACATGCATAGCGGGCAAGGTTCGAGACCTTCGCCGTATTGCAGCCACAGCGCCCAGCCCATCAACGCCGCACAGACGAGAAAGCCGAGCAGGTACGCCATGCGACGCGGCGGCAGCACGATCAACGCGAGCGACGCGACGCCGAGCGTCATCACGAACACGCGATACGCGGATTCCGACATCGCCGGTTGCGCGCCGAACGAGCGCAGCAGGAACTCCTGGCCGACGAGGGCGACGCAAAGGAACAACGCGGCATAGGGCCACGGAATGACGGAATAGCGATTCATGAAGTGGGGCGGGGCGGGAGAATTCGAGGTGGATGTCGGCGAAGTTCTTCAGCGTTGCGATTGCTCGAGCGCCTGGTCGAGATCCCACAGGATGTCGTCGAGCGACTCGAGCCCGACCGACAGCCGGATCATTTCCGGCGACACGCCGGCGGCACGCTGCTCGTCCTCGTCAAGTTGGCGGTGCGTGGTCGACGCGGGGTGAATGATAAGCGTCTTCGCGTCGCCGACATTGGCAAGGTGCGACAGGAACTGCACCGCCTCGATGCAGCGCACGCCGGCCGCGGCGCCGCCCTTCACACCGAACGTCAGGATGCCGCCCGCGCCGCGCGGCAGGTAGCGCTTTGCGAGCGCATGGCTCGGACTGCCTTCGAGAAGCGGATAGTTGACCCATTCAACGGCGGGATGCTGCGCGAGATGTCGCGCGACCGCGAGCGCCGATTCGCAATGCCGCGGCATCCGCAAATGCAGCGTCTCGATGCCCTGCAGCAGCAGGAACGCCGACAGCGGCGACAGCGTCGGCCCGAGCGTGCGCATCGTCTCCATCCGCGCCTTCATCGTGAAACCGAAGTCGCCGAACGTCTCGTGAAAGATCACGCCGTGATAGCCGCGCGATGGCTCGGTCATCTGCGGGAAGTTGCCGTTGTCCCACGGGAATTTCCCCGATTCGACGACGATGCCGCCCATCGTCGTTCCATGCCCGCCCAGGTATTTCGTCAGCGAATGCACGACGATGTCGGCACCGTGCTCGAACGGCCGGCACAGCCAGGGCGATGCCAGCGTGTTGTCGATGACGAGCGGCACGCCGGCGTCGTGCGCGATCTTCGCGATTGCTGCGATGTCGGGAACGTTGAGCTGCGGGTTGCCGATCGTCTCGGCGTAAACGCATTTCGTCGTGGGCTTCAGCGCGCGCCGGAAGTTTTCGGCATCGACGCCGTCGACGAACGTCGCATCGATGCCGAACTGCGCGAACGTCACCGCGAGCTGCGAATACGATCCGCCGTAAAGCGTGCGTGCGGCGACGATGTGATCGCCGGCCTTCGCGAGCGTGAGGAACGCAAGCATCTGCGCAGCCATGCCGGTCGCGGCCGCCAGTCCCGCACGTCCCCCTTCGAGCGCCGCGACCCGTTCTTCCAGCGCGGCGACGGTCGGATTGGAAATGCGCGAGTAGACGTTCCCGAACGTCTGCAGGTTGAAAAGCGATGCTGCGTGATCGGCGCTGTCGAAGACGAACGACGTCGTCTGGTAGATCGGCAGCGCGCGCGAGCCGGTTTGCGCGTCGGGACTCTGCCCCGCGTGCAGGCAAAGCGTGTCGAAGCCGAATGAACGGTCGGGCATTGGCTTGTCGGGTCGCAGCTCGGGGCGTCAGCCGACGAGACGGCATCGTACCGCGTAGCGCTCGTAGATCGGTAGGGCGCGCCGATCGCACGTCACCAACTCCGCGCCGGCGGCCGCTGCGGTCGCAGCGACGAGTGCATCGTAGGTGGTACCGCCCCGGACCCCGGCTTCCGCGAGACCCCGCAGGAACGTGCGCCAGGCAGGCCCGCTCAGTCGCAGAAACGGGTCCGGGAAGCGCGCGCCGAGAAAGTCCCGCACGACGCTGCCGGGCGCACGATGAGGCGCCGGAAGCCGCGTGAGGACCGAGTAC
>JAICLP010000030.1 GCA_025925475.1 Burkholderiales bacterium
GGGCGTGCTGGTGCTGTCGCAGTTCACCGGCGCCGCGCGCGAGCTGCACGACGCGCTGCCCGTCAACCCGTATCACGTCGACCAGTGCGCGGAGGTTCTCGATCGCGCGCTGCGAATGCCGCACGACGAGCAGCGCGTGCGGATGCGCAGCATGCGCAGGCTGGTCCAGGAGTACAACGTCTATCGCTGGGCGGGCGCGATGCTGCTCGATGCGAGCCGGTTGCGGCAGCGGCAGCGCATCGTCGATCGCATCGACCAGCATCGCGAGCGCTCGGTGGAAATCGGTTGATCTACGCGTTTTCGCCCGAAGGCATTGCCTGCCTCGCCGCAGTGCTCGTGACTCGGCCGCTGCTCGCGTTCGACATCGACGGCACGCTGGCGCCGATCGTCGATCATCCCGACGACGCGCGGCTTCCCGACGCCGTGCAGCATTGCCTCGGGCACCTCGCCGCGCGCTACGAGATCGCGATCGTGACGGGCCGTGCCGTGGCCGATGCGCGGCGCATGTTCGCGTTCGAGCCGCGCTACCTGATCGGCAATCATGGTGCCGAGGGCATTCCCGCGTGGCGCGAACGGACGGCAGCGTTCGCGCGCGACGTGCGCAGCTGGCGCGATGCGCTCGAGGCTTGCGAATCGCTTCGTGCGGCCGGCGTGACGATCGAGGACAAGCGCTTCTCGATCTCGCTTCACTACCGGCAGGCGCCCGACGCGCACGCCGCGTATCGGGCGATTCAGGCGTGCCTCGACGCGCTGGTGCCGAAGCCGAAGATCATCGACGGCAAGGCGGTCGTCAACCTGTTGTCGCCCGATGCGCCGAACAAGGGTGACGCGCTGCGCGCGCTGATCGCCGAAACGCGCTGCGCGAACGTCCTCTACGTCGGCGACGACGACACCGACGAGGCGGTGTTCGGATTGCATCTGCCGAGCGTGCTGACGGTGCGTGTCGAGCCATCGACCGACAGCGAGGCGACGCTCTTCCTGCGCGACCAGCGCGAGGTGCTGACGCTGCTGCAGCACATCGCACGGCAATGAACGACCCCGCGACCGACGCGAGTGACGCCCGCCGGGAACTGGCGGACGAGCGCGACTCGCTCCTCGAGCAGTTCCACGAGCGCCTCGAAGTGCCGATGCTCGTGCTGTCGCTGGTCTGGCTCGCGCTCTTCGTCGTCGAGGTCATCTGGGGCCTGACGCCGCTGCTGCAGGATGCCGGTTACGTGATCTGGGCGCTGTTCCTGCTCGAGTTCGCGGTCGGCTTTACCGTCGCGCCGCGGAAGCTTGCCTATCTGCGTCACAATGAAAACGATCGCGCTTGTAGCGCCGGCGCTGCGGCTGTTCCGCATCCTCGCGGTCGCGCGGCTCGTTCGTGCGGCGCGCGTCGCACGGGGCCTGCGCATGCTGCGCCTCGTGAGCTCGCTCAACCGCGGCATGGCCGCGCTCGGCAGCAGCCTCGGCCGCCGGGGATTCGCCTACGTGATGATGCTCTCGTTCATCGTGCTGCTCGCAGGCGCGGCCGGCATCTACGGTTTCGAGCGCGGCGCGGTGCCGCAGGGCGGCATCGACAGCTACGGCACGGCGCTATGGTGGACCGCGATGATCCTGACGACGATGGGCTCCGATTACTGGCCGAAGACCGCGGAGGGCCGCATTCTGTGCGTGATCCTCGCGCTCTACGCTTTCGCGGTGTTCGGCTACGTGACGGCGACCCTTGCGACGTATTTCGTCGGCCGCGACGCCGCCGACAGCGATGCGCCGATTGCAGGCCAGGACGCGATCGACGCGCTGCGCGAGGAAATCGCGCGGCTGCGCGAAGACCTGCACGCGCTGCGTCCGCTGCCGGCACGTGGTGCCGCCAAGGGGAGCGGCGAATAGCGCGCGTCGCACGCGAGCGCTGTCATCACACTTCAGCGAACGACCTGTCCGCGTGCGCCGCACTAACGTGGCACGTCAATTGCTGACCTTCGGGCGCGCTTGGCGGCCGTAACGGTGCGCCAAACAACACGTAGACAACAATCGATCACGCCGGTCGTGGACAACGCGAGAATCCGCATCCTGGTCGTCGACGACGAGCCTCGCAACACGAAGCTCGTCGAGGCGATCCTGTCGCGGGAAGGCTATTGCGTCACGAGCGCGGGCAACGGCAAGGATGCGCTGCAGGCGGTCGCCGATCTGCGGCCCGACCTCGTGCTGCTCGACGTGATGATGCCGGACACCGACGGCTTCAGCGTCGCCGCGCAGCTCAAGGCCGACCGCGACACGCGCAACATCCCGATCATCATGGTCACGTCGCTCGACGATCGTGCCTCGAAGCTGCGGGCGCTCGACAGTGGCGCCGAGGAGTTCCTGACCAAGCCGCTCGACCGCGCCGAGCTGATCGTGCGCACGCGCAACCTGCTGCGGCTCAAGGAACTCGCCGACCTGCAGGCCAACTACGCGCGGATGCTCGAGGAGCGCGTCGTCGAGCGTTCGCTGAAGCTCACCCATTCGTACCGGGACACGATTGCCGCATTGAGCCGCGCCGCGTCGTATCGCGACGAGGAGACCGGCGCGCACGTGCTGCGCATCAGCCACTACTGCGTCGAGCTCGCAATCGACCTCGGCATGGACGCCGCGTTTCGCGAATGTATTTTTTACGCGAGCCCGATGCACGACATCGGCAAGATCGCGATTCCGGACCGGGTGCTGCTGAAGCCGGGCAAGTTCACTGCCGCCGAATGGGAGACGATGAAGACGCATGCGGCGATAGGCGCCAGGATGCTGGAAGGCGTCGATTCGCCCTACATCCGGATGGCCCGCGAGATCGCGCTCTCGCACCACGAGCGATGGGATGGCCGCGGCTATCCCGAGGGACTGATCGGCGAAGCGATTCCGCTTGCGGCGCGGCTCATGTGCGTCGCCGACGTCTACGACGCGCTGCGCAGCCGCCGCCCGTACAAGGAGCCGTTCGGCCACGAGGACGCGACGCGAATCATCGTCTCCGGCGACGGCCGCACGTCACCGAGGCATTTCGATCCCGACATCCTCGCCGCCTTCACCCGGATCACGCCGCGCATGCGCGAGATCTTCGAGGCGCACGTCGACGGCGCTGCGGAAAAGGCAGCGTAGTTTCTACTGCTGGCCGTTCAGATAACGAGCGACGAGCGCCGGCAAGCCGCGCGTGTCGATCGGCTTCGCAATGTAGCCGTCGCAGCCCGCTTCACGCACTCTCTGCTCGTCACCCTTCATCGCGTACGCGGTGACCGCGACGACGATGATGTCGCGCGTTCGGGCGCCGGACTTGATCTGCCGCGTCAGCGCGAGGCCGTCCATGCCCGGCAGCTGCAGATCCATGAGGATCATGCGCGGAAGCTCGTGCGCGAGCGCGGCGAGCGCCGCCTCGGCATTCGCGGCCTTGCGCACGTCGTAGCCGTGCGAGGCGAGCACGAATGAAAGGAGCTTCATGTTCGCCGGATTGTCCTCGACGAGCAGAATGCGTTCTCCAGCCATGGCTCGTTCGTGCGCGATCTACGCGTGCTGCGCGGCTTGCGCGTTCGTCGCCGATTCGCGCTCGACGCGCTTCGCACCGAGGAACGTGCGCAGGTCATCGATCAGCGCGTTGATTCCGCCGCGGCCCTTCGAGAGCACGCCCTGGACGCTCGACTGTAGCCGCGCGCGCTCGCCGGCGGTCAGATCCTTGACCGTCCAGACGAGCACCGGAAGGCCGCGGCAATCGGGCAGCGCGCGAAAGCGCTCGAGGAATTCGAATCCGGTCATCGACGGCATGATCAGGTCGAGCACGACGGCGATCGGCGGCGTCGCCTGCGCGATGCGGATCGCCTCGTCGCCATTCGGCGCGCAGTGCGCCGAATAACCGAGTTGCGAAAGCGCGGCCGCCATGAGCCGCAGCGACGCCGCATCGTCGTCGACGACGAGCACCTTCCCGGCGCTGCGTGCGGCGATGTTGGCCCGCTCGAGCGATTCGACGAGCGCGCGGCGATCGAGCGGTTTGGCAAGCAGGTCGTGGACGGTGTAGCCCGCGATCGCGCCGCGCTCGGTAACGACGGTCACGACGATCACCGGCACGTCGCGGTTGACGGTCGATGCACGGATGTCGCGAAGCGCCTCCAGGCCGCTCATGTCGGGCAGCAGCAGATCGAGCGTGATCGCGTCGAATGCGCGCTCACGGCAGCGCGCGATCGCCTGCGCGCCCGTGGTCGCCGACTCCACCGAATAACCGGCGGCCGCGAGCGTCGCGCACAGCGCCTCGCGGTCGCGGTCGCTGTCCTCGACGACGAGAATCATCGGCGCGCTCGCATCCACCGCATCGATCTCGATCGTGGTCACCGCCGGCACGGATGCGCGCAGCGGGAGGGTCGCGTGGAACGTGCTGCCCGCGCCCACGGTGCTCGTCACGCCAACGGTGCCGCCTTGCGCCTGCGCGAGGCGCTTCGTGAGCGCCAGGCCGAGTCCCGTGCCTTCGTGGCGCTTCGCGACCCCGCCTTCGAGCTGCTGGAACTCGACGAACAAGCGCTCGACATCCTCGGCTGCGATCCCGATTCCGCTGTCCTCGACCTCGAGGCGAAAGCGCTCGTCGTCGTGCTGGACGATCCGTACGGCGACGCGTCCGCCTTGCGGCGTGAACTTGAGCGCGTTCGACAGGTAGTTGTAGAGAATCTGCTTGAAGCGGGCTGGATCGATGACGACGTCCTCGATTGCCGCGACCTCCGATTCGACGCGGATTTCCTTTGCGGCCGCTGTCGTGCGCATGATCGCGAGCAGCTCGGAGACCAGCACGCGAAGATCGACCGGCTCGGGGTGGAACTCGAGCCTGCCGGCCTCGACCTTCGACAGGTCGAGCACGTCGTTGATGAGCTGCAGCAGATGGCGGCCGCTCGACAGGATGTCGCCGACGAATTCCTTGAACTCGGGCGAGCCCGGCGCCACCAGGCCGTCGTGGATCAACTCGGTGAAGCCGATGATCGCGTTGAGCGGCGTGCGCAGCTCGTGCGACATGTTCGCGAGGAATTCGCTCTTCAGGCGGTTCGCGCGATCCGCGTCGATCTGCGCGCGGCGCCGCTCGGTGATCTCGCGCTCGAGCCGCGCGTTGGTCGCATGCAATTCGACCGTGCGCGCACGCACGCGGCGTTCGAGCTCCTCTGCATGGCGCTTCACGTCCTCATGCAGCCGCGCATGACTGATCGCGATCGCGAGCTGTGTGGCGACTTCGCGCGCGATCGCGAGCTGCTCGTCGGAAAATTCGGCTGCCGCACCGCCGAAGCTCACGCCGCCGATCAATTCGCCGTTCGCGAGCATCGGCACCACGATGTACGCGTCGACGCCCGATCCGAGCAGCGCATCGACCTCGGCGCCCGGCGGCAGGTGCGCCGTCGTCAGCGTCTGCAGCTCGCCGCGCCGCATGCTGGCGACGTCGCCCATGTACGCCATCGAAAAGCGCAGGCCGGGCTGCGTGTGCGCGCGGCGACGGCCCACGGCGACGAGCCATTCGGCCTCGTTCTTCTCGAGATCGAACAGGTTGACGATCGCACGCGGCACGCCGAGCAGATCGCGCAGCCGCGTGATCGCCGGCTCGGCGATCGCGACCGGCGTTTCGGCGCCGATCACCGCCTTGTCGATCTCGTGCAGCAGCGCCAGCCGCTTCGCATACGTCGCGAGCTGGCGCTGCGATTGCGCAAGCTCGGTGACGTCGTTCGCGACGACCAGCACCGCGCGCCTGCCTTCGACGTGGATCGTCTGCGCGGCGATATCGACGTCGCGGATGCGGCCGTCTTTCAAACGATGCTTCCAGCGGCCGCGGCGCCGGATTCCGCAATCGGCCTCGTCGACGTCGTTCGACGCGAGGAATCGCGGCACGTCTTCGTCGGGACGGATCTCGCTCACCGACATGGCGAGGAATTCCGCGCGCGTGTAGCCGTATTGCGCGACCGCTGCATCATTGACTTCGACGAAGCGCAGCGTGCCGACGTCGTAGACCCACATCGGCAGCGGATTGGCCGCGAAGAGCAGCCGGAATCCGCTCTCGTCGAGCCGCGCCTGCTCGTGCGTGGAAACGTCGCCGGGAGCGGCCGGCGCGCTCGCGGTCACTTGATGCCCAGCCGCTCCATCCGGTAACGCATTGCGCGAAACGTGATGCCGAGAAGCTTCGCGGCGGCGGTGCGGTTGTAGCGCGTCTTTTCGAGCGCCTCGTTGATCGCCGCGCGCTCGACGCGGTCGAGATAGTCCTGCAACGGCCACTTCTCGCCGGCCGGAATCGGCGCGTCGGTCTCGTCGGCGACCGGCGTCAGGTGCAGATCCTCCGCCGTGATCCGCTGCGGATCGCCGGCAAGCGAAAGGCCGCGCTCCAGGATGTTCTCGAGCTCGCGCACGTTGCCGGGGAACGGATAGCGCTCGAGTGCGGCCACCGCCTCGGGCTCGAGGCCCGCGGCGCTGCCGCGCGACAGCTTCGCGAGAATCGCATTCGCGATCAGCGGAATGTCCTCGCGCATTTCGCGCAGCGACGGCATCGCGAGCTCGATCACGTGCAGCCGATAGTAGAGGTCCTGGCGGAACTCGCCGTTCTCGACGAGCGCGGACAGGTTCTTGTGCGTCGCGCTGATGAGCCGCGTATCGACGGCGTCCTCCGTCGTCGAGCCGACCTTGCGCACCTTCTTCTCCTGGATCGCGCGCAACAGCTTGACCTGCATCGCGAGCGGCAGGTCGGCTACTTCGTCGAGAAACAGCGTGCCGCCGTTCGCCGCCTGGAAGAAGCCGTCGCGGTCGGCCTCGGCACCGGTGAAGGCGCCCTTCTTGTAGCCGAAGAACTCGCTCTCCATCAGGTTCTCGGGAATCGCGCCGCAGTTGACTGCGATGAACGGCAGCTCAGCGCGGGGGCCCTTGAGGTGGATCATTCGCGCGGCGAGCTCCTTGCCGCTGCCCGATTCGCCGTTGATGAATACCGGCGCCTGGCTCTTCGCGAGGCGCTCGATCAGGCCACGCACCAACTGCATCGCCGGCGATTCGCCCAGGAGCTGGTAGCTGGCGGCCGGCTGCGGCTTCTCGGGCACCTTCAGTGCCTGCTTGACGAGGGCGCGCAACTGCTCGAGTGCGACGGGCTTTGCGAGATAGTCGAAGGCTCCCGCCTTGAGGGCCGCGACCGCGTTCTGCGCGCTGCCAAAGGCCGTGATGACCGCGACCGGGACGTCGAGCGCCTTCTGGGTGATGTGCTCTACAACCCGCAAGCCTTCTCCGTCGGGCAGGTTCCAGTCGGTCAGGCACAGATCGAACGCTTGGGCATCGAGCTGACGCTGTGCGTCGGCAACCGACTCGGCGCGTGACGTGTCGAGGCCCATCCTCGACAGGGTCATTTCGAGGAGCTCGAGGAGATCGGGCTCGTCATCGACGACCAGCACCTTCGGCTGGCCACGGGTTTTGCGGGACATCGAGCGGGGGAGGGGAATGGTAGTAGCCATGGTCGGGCTACGACAGCGAATTCTATGCCACAGGTTGTACGACACCTGCTGGGGTCAGCGCGCGCTTGAATGTCATCCGGAAAGTGGCGCCGGGCGTCTTCGGCAGAAGCTCGAGCGCCGCGCCGTTCGCATCGCAGAGCTCGCGGGCGATGTAGAGACCGAGGCCGGTTCCGCCCGGACGGGTCGTGAAGAACGGCTCGAAGATCTGGGCACGATATTCGGACGGCACGCCGGGGCCGTCGTCGGCCAGTTCGCAGATGACCGCGTCACCCATGTAACCCGGACGCGCGGCGATCCGGATGCTGCCGGCGACGCGGCGGCAATGCTGCCATGCGTTGCGCACGAGGTTCCAGGCGATCTGGTTCAAATGCCCGCGGTCGAACATCACGCGCAGGTCGTCTCCGATGTCGATGTCGACGCCACCCGCGGGAATGCCTTCCGCCTGGACGATTTCCTCGGTGATCGAGCGGATGAAGTCGCCGAGATGGATCACCTCCGGCTGCTGGCGGTCGCGCCGATTGAGCTGCAGGACTTCCCCGACGATGCGGTCGATGCGCTTCGCATTGCTGCGGATCATGCCGAGCAGCCGTTCGCCTTCGGGCGCCACCGCGCCGTCCTCCTCGAGCAGTTGCGCGGCCTGATTGATCGCCGACAGCGGATTGCGCACCTCGTGCGCGATCGACGCGGTGAGCCGGCCCATGGCGGCGAGCTTCATCTGTTGCGCCTCGTTCTGCGCGCGGCCGAGGTCCTCGAGATAGATCAGCGTGCCGCCATTGAGTCCCGAGCCGATGCGCACGAGCCGCACGCGCAGAAGGCGTTGCGTCGTGTCGACCTTGAACGGCGGCAGCGGATCGGAAAAATCCTCGTTCCAGCGCCGCCAATAATCGTGCAGCGTCGTCGAGAATTCCGAAAGCCGCATGCCGCCGCGCATGCGGCCGAAGCCGCCGAGGAGCCGCGTCACCTGCGCGTTGTGGCCGCGCACGACCCCGGTCAGGTCGACGACCAGGACGCCGTCCTGCATGTCCTGGATGATCAGGCGGTTGACCTGCTCGAGATTCGCGACGTCGATGCCGCGCTGCGCCGCGAGATCCTCGGACGCCTTCGTGTAGCGACCGATCACGACGGCGGTGCCGACCATCGCGAAATAGCCAAGGCCGATGAGCGCCGTTTGAAACAGCTGCGTGGCGCCGATGCCGCCGCCCGCCAGGCGCCACGTCTCGAGTCCGAGCAGCACGATCGCCGCAAGCGCGGCATGGAAGAACGCCGTTTGCGTGCGCAGCAGCCAGCCGCTCGCCGCAAGTTGCGGGAAGAGCAGGATGGGCAGCGGCGCGCCATTGCTGCCGCCGGCGACCATCACCATCGCGATGAAAAAGATGTCGCCCGATAAAAGCGCAAGCAGCGTCTGCGCGACCGGCAGCGTCAGCTTCTCCTGCTGGATCCATCCGAACGATGCGAGCCCGAAGACAAAATACAGCGACGCCGCGGTGATGAATGAATTCGGCGTGACGACATCGAGCGCGCGCAGGTCGAGCAGCAGTGCGAGCCCGAGGAGCAGCGCGCCGCAGACGGCGCGAAACAGGCCGACGATCCAGAGGATGCGCCGCGACGACCCGACGATCGACGCCGGCAGCGGCGGCGGAGTGTACGGCGGAATGGCGGGCGAGGGATCCACGGTCGTTGCGCGCGAAGGCGATGCTCGCGAGCGTCGACAGCGTCGGCGATCAAGCGGCTTGCCAGCCGCCCGGTTTGTTGCTGGCGCTGGCGCAACGGACGCTCGCGGCTCGCGCAAAATTTTGCCAGCAACCGGGCACCGCAGGGAGAATCCGGGGCCGAAAGACGTGCGCGGGCGATGCGCGCGTGGATTGTGCGCAACAGTCGCTGATTGGTCAGGAGATCAACTTCGCTTGCGCGTTTGCCCGGGCAGGCACTTCGCATCGCCGCACAGCGGTCCGCGCGGGCCGTCGACGGCGTCGGCGCGCGGCAGATAGACGCCGCAGTTCACGCAGCGCGTCATCGCCGTGTCCTTCGTCTTCGCGCGCCGCGGCGCTTCACCGCGTGCCGAACGGCTGTTGGCCACGTTGACGAGCCGCAGCACGAGCAACGCAACGAAGAATACGATCAGCCAGAAGATGATCTTGCCCATGCGCTACAGGATCTTTCCCGGGTTCAGCAGGCCCCGCGGATCGAGCGCCGACTTGATGCGTCGCATCAGCTCGAGCTCCACCGGGCTCTTGTAATGCGCGAGCTCGTCGCGCTTCAGCACGCCGATGCCGTGCTCGGCGCTGATGCTGCCGCCGGCCGCGACGACGCGGTCGTGGACGATGCCGTTGATCGCCGGCGTGTTCTCGAGGAAGTCGCGTGCATCGACGCCTTCGGGCGCCGCGACGTTGTAGTGGAGATTGCCGTCGCCGAGGTGCCCGAACACGACGACGCGCGCGCCGGGAAACGCAGCGACGATCGCGGCTTCCGCGTCGCGCGTGAACTGCGCGATTGCCGAGATCGGCAGCGAAATGTCGTGCTTGACGTTCTGTCCCTCGCGCCGTTGCGCCTCGCTGATGTTCTCGCGCAGCGACCACAGCCGGCCGGCCTGCTCCTGCGACTGCGCGATCGTCGCGTCGGCGATGAGCTCGCTCTCGGCGGCATTCGAGAGCGCGCTCTCGACGACGTCTTCGAGCGGCACATCGGCTGAATGGTCATCGAACTGCAACAATGCATACCAGGGATGGCCGGGCAGCGGATCCGGCGATCCCGGATGGTGCTTTCGCGACAGGTACAGCGCGAAGCCGCTGATCAGCTCGAAACCGGTCAATCGATCGCCGAGCACGTCCTTCATCGCGTGCAGGAGATCGACCGCGTGCGCCACGTCCGCTACGGCCGTAAGAGCGGTGACGCGCGCTTTCGGCGCCGAAAACAGCTTCAGCACCGCTGCGGTGACGATGCCGAGCGTCCCTTCGCTGCCGATGAACAGTTGCTTGAGATCGTAGCCGGTGTTGTCCTTGCGAAGCCCGCGCAGGCCGTGAACGATGCGGCCATCGGCCAGCACGACCTCGACGCCGAGCACCAGTTCGCGCGTATTGCCGTAACGCAGGACCGCCGTGCCGCCTGCATTCGTCGACAGATTCCCGCCGATCGTGCAACTGCCTTCGGATGCGAGCGACAGCGGGAACAGCATGCCGGCCTCGCGCGCCGCCTGCTGCGCGGCGGCGAGCGTCACGCCCGCTTCGACCGTCATCGTCGCGTTCGCAACGTCGATTGCGCGAATCGCGTGCATCCGCGCGAGCGACAGCACGATTTCACTGCCGCTGCGATCGGGCGTCGCCGCGCCGCACATCCCGGTGTTGCCGCCCTGGGGCACGATCGGCGCGCTCGCGTCGCTGCACGCGCGCACGACGGCCGCCACCTCGTCGGTGCTCGCTGGCCGCACGACCGCACGCGCGACACCGTGGTAGCGGTCGCGGCAATCGACGACGTACGGCGCGACGTCGGCGTCGGTCGTCAGCACGTGATCGGCGCCGACGATCTGCCGCAGTCGTTCGAGCAAGGTTGCGGCGTCTTGCGTCATGGCGCAGGATATTAACGTACGCGTCGTGCGCGAGCGCTATCGTGCGCACCGGAGCTAAACGAACATGAGCGACGAATCGAACAAGGAGGCTGGTGCGGTGCCGCCGTTGTCGGCGCAGGACGCGCTCGCCTTCATGCAGAAGATGTGGAATCCGTTCGCAATGCCGATGCCCGGATCGGCGAGCGGGGGGGTTGCGCCAACGGAAACACCAGCTGCGCAGACGTCGGCGTCGCAGAATTCGCCGTCGATGCCGGGTGCAATGCCGGGCATGCTGGCGTTTCCGAATCCCGCCGCGATGTTTGCCGCACTCGATCCGGTGCAGGTCGAGCGCAAGATCGCCGAGCTGCGCATCATCGAAGGCTGGCTTTCGATGAGCCTCAATCTGATGCAGATGAGCATCAAGACGCTGGAGCTGCAGCAGGCATCACTCGAAGCGATCCACGCCGGCGCATCGAGGAAGCCGAAGCGCGAGGGAAAATCGCGCAAGGGCTGACGACTCTACCGCGTCCCCGAAGCTTCAGCGCGAGCCGGCGACGTTTGCACGCGCTTCGTTGCGACCTTTCGCAGCACGCTTCGGCGCTGCCGGCTTCCGGGCGTGGCCCTGCGTGCCCGACGCGAGCTGCGCATCCTGATACAGCGCACGGCAATCGGCGTCGGGTGCGTTGCCGAGGTCGATCAGCGGCAGCAGCGCGAGCGGTGGTGCGACGATGCCGAGCCCGACGGCCGCGCCGATGCGCGCCACCACCTGGCCGATGGCGGGGCGCACGACCGGAGCGCCGAACGTGCCCGTGATCATGATCGGACCGCGCAACGCAACGAGGCTCGGCTTCTTCGAGTCGGCCTTGAGCTTCAGGTCGTACTTCTCGTTGCGAAAGTCGATGCTGCCTTCACCGTGGATCAGCTCGTCCTCGCTGTCGACGACCATCAAGTCGGGAACGAGCTCGCCGTTCTTCGCATGCATCGCCGCGACCGCGCAGTGAAGGTTCGCTTTTTCGTTGCGACCACCGATCAGCAGCGCCGCGGCGCGTGCGAGATCGAGATTGGTCAGCACGAGCTTCAACGTGCTCATCTCGCCGCCGCGCATCGCAACGGCCGCCTCGCCATCCATCGCGCCCAGCAGTTCGGCCACGCTGTTGCCTGCCGTCGTGAATTGCGCCCGGCCGCCGAAGCGGCCCGCCGACCCGCTTGGCGATGCGAGCTGCGGAAACAGGCGCTTCAATTCGACCCTGCGGATTTCGACCTGCGCCTTCGCGGACGGCTGGCGCTTCGTCAGATCCACGGTGATGTGGTTCACGACGTGGCCGTCCGCGACACCGAAGTCGAGCGGATCGAGGCGCAGCACGCCGTTCCTGATCACGAGGTGCATGACGAGGTTGTCGAGCGGGAAGCGTCCCCACTTGACGCTCGTGCCGCGAAACCTGAGATCGACGTCGTGCTGGCGAAGCTTCGCGAGATCGAACGGCTTGTCGGGTAGCACATGCGTCGTTGCGGCACGCTTCTGCACTTCCTCGCGCTTCTCGGGTGTGTTCGCCTTCTGGCCGGGCTCACCAGGCGGCAGGCCGATGAATCCGCCAAGATCCTTGTAATCGAGCTTGCGCGAGGACAGGTCGGCCGTCGTTGCCGCGCGCGCTCCGGACGTGTCGACGCTGAAGCTGCCGGCGAGGTCGCTTTGGCCGACGGTTCCCTTGATGTGCTCGAACGTCCACCGGGCGTTCTCGTGCGTGAGATCGCCGGCAAGCTTGTATCGGGGCGTCCACGGCAGCGGCGACGGCACGATCGGATAGAGCTGCGACAAATCGGGACCGCTCAAGTGCAGTGCGCCACGAAGATTCTGCGGCTGCGCCGGCACGATCGTGCCATCGAAGGCGATGCCGGTCGCACCCGCCTTCAGGTCGAATGCGAGGTCATAGGGGTCATCGACCTGGCGCAGCGCCGAGGGACCGTGTCCGCGGCCTTTGATCGTGAAGCGTTCGCCGCGCAGCGTGCCCTGCCCATCGAAGCGCAGCTCCTGCGGTGCGTTCGGCGCGGGGCGCATGGTTTGCACGGCCGCCGTGATGTCGCCGCGCAGCGTCGGATCGCGATAGCGCAGCGAGCCGTTCTGCACGGTGAGTTCGCCGAAGCGCAACGGCGCTGACCCTTCCCGGTTGCCGAAGTGCCAGTTCGCTTCACCTGCGGCATTTTTCTCGAGAACGAGGCGGGGCTCGACGAGCTGCACTGCATCGGGCGTGACGTGCAACAACGACGGCAGGCTGAACGACAGCTCCATCCGCGCTGCATGCGCCATCGGCTGCAGATCGGACCACGGCGCGTTGGCGATCGTCACGTCGTCGACGTCGATCCGCACCGGCAGGCCGAGATGCACGCGCAGATCGCCGTTGATGGTCACCTCGCGGTGCAGGCGCTGGCTGAAGTAGGAGGCGACCGGACCGCGCAGCACATTCCACGGAAAGAAAACGACAACGAGCACGGCGACGATCGCCGCGGCAATCGCGCCATAGCGGAGCCCGCGCTGCCCGGTGACTGGCATGTAAACGGCGTTGTGAACGGCGGTGACGCGGATGCCCGTGCCTGGGCAGAGCCGTCGAGCACATCGAGGCTACGATGGCGTCTAAGGCGCGGCAATCCGCCGCGTGCGGACCAGCGCGTAAGAAAGCGCTTACGCGGGCGCAAGCCATGCGTTGCGGAGCGCCACCGCACGCTCCGGCGCATCGACGCGCAAGCCCAGATAGCACGTGTCGTTCGGTGCGGGCATCAGCTCGACGTCGACGCTGATGAGTTCGTCGCGGCGAAATGCGAGCACGGGAATCCGTTCGCCGGGCGAGCGGCGCTTGACGAGTGCATCGATCGCGTCGCCCGATGCGCGCAAGCCGTCGACGGCGACGAGGATGTCGTTCGGTGCGAGTCCCGCGCGCTCCGCAGCGCCGCCGCTGTAGACGTGCTGCAACTTGAGGTCGTTGCCGACCTTTGTGCCGAGCGACGACTGCGGCACCGTCCCATTCCCGGGCTTGCCGCCGCGGTCGTTCGGCCCCGACGACGGGCGAACACTCCAATCGACGCCGAACACGTCGAGCAGCGATTCGAGCGGCGGGTCTTCGGTGCCGTGCACAAAGCGGCGAAAGAACGCATGCATGTCATCGCCGCCGACCTCGCGGCAAATCTGCTCGATTGCATCCTCCGGCACGCCTGCGCCGGCCCTGCCATAGCGCTCCCATAGCGTACGCATCACCACGTCGAGCGAGCCTCGCTGCGCCGCGCGCAACGTGAGGTCGAGCGCGAGCGCGACGAGCGAGCCCTTCGCGTAATAGCTCACGCCGGCGTTCGGCCAGTTCTCGTCCTGCCGGTAGAACTTGATCCACGCATCGAAGCTAGACTCGGCAACGCTTTGCACGAAGCGGCCGGGCGTACGCAATACGGTGGTGATCGCGCGACCGAGAAGCTCGAGGTAACGCTTCGCGTCGATGAGCCCGCATCGAACGAGCGCGAGATCGTCGTAATACGACGTGATGCCCTCGAACGCCCAGAGCTGGCGCGTGTAGCTCTCGCGCGACAGATCGTAAGGCACGAACGCCGCGGGCTTGATGCGCTTGACGTTCCACGCATGGAAATATTCGTGGCTCGCGAGGCCGAGGAAATGCAGGTAGTCGTCGTCGATGCCGGCCGCACCGCGCGCGGGCAACTCGTCGCGTCGACAGAGGAGGCTCGTGCTCGATCGGTGCTCGAGACCGCCGTAGCCTTCGCCAAGCGCCACGATCTGAAACAGGTAGCGATCGAACGGCGCCGGGCCTCCGAAGAGATCGATATGCGACTGGCACATGCGCGCCAGATCGCGCGCGAGACGCTCGAGATCGCAGTTCTGCCTGCCGGAAACCGCGATCTCGTGGCGCACGTCGCCCGCGGCGAAGGCGGCAAGCGCGAAATCGCCGATCTCGACCGGGTGGTCGATCAGCGCGTCGTAGTTCGGCGCGCGGTAGCGCCCGAAGCCGTGCGAAGGCGCGCCGTCGGATTCGAGCGTGGTTGCAACGCGCCAGTCGGCATGCGACCCGCCCGCGGGCGGGACGATCTCGAGTAAACAGGGGCGGCCCTCGTGTCCTTCCGGACACAGGAACACGCTCGGCCCGTTGAAGTACGCGCGCGTCGCATCCAGATAGGCGGCGCGAACCGAAAGGTCGAATGCATAGACTGAAGCAATGACGGTCAGCGGCCCGCTGACCGGCGCGGCGCGCCAGACGTCCTTGCTTTCCTTGCGTATCATCGCGGCCACACCGCCCGCTTCGGCCCGCACCTCGATGAACTGCCGGGCGAACTCGCGTATCAAATAGCTACCGGGGATCCAGGACGGGAGGCGGAAGCGTTGTCCTGCAGGATCCGGATCGCCGACGGTGCAGCGAACTTCGAAAAGGTGCGCATGCAAGTCGCGTGGCGTGATCTGGTAGGAAGTGACGGACATGGGCAATGGAGGCGGCGACTCGAGCGATATTCAGGGGTTGCTGCTTCGTTGGATTTTCATCGACACGAGGTCAAATGCAAATGAGGCTTTCGGAAACATTCATCGACGTCTGGAGTGATCGTCTGCTGAGCGTGCTGCGCATCGTCGCCGCGTTCATGTTCATGGCGCACGGGGGGCAGAAGCTGGTCGGCTTCCCGGTTGCGGCGTCGCATCCGTTTCAACCGTTCACGTTGACGGGCTGTGCAGGCATGCTCGAACTCTTCGGCGGCATCCTGCTTCTGATCGGACTCTTCACGCGCCCCGTGGCATTCATTCTCTCCGGCGAAATGGCGTTCGCTTATTTTCTCTCGCACGCGCCGCACGGCTTTTGGCCGCTCGTCAATCGCGGCGAACTCGCGGCGCTTTACTGCTTCGTGTTCCTCTATCTGGCCATCGCAGGCGGAGGCCGATGGAGCGTCGATCGTTTGTTGCGCCCGGCAGTGCCCGCGCCGGCTGAAGAGCCAATCGGCGCACGGGTCGCAAGGCAAGTGCGTTGAGTTTGGCTCACCGGCTGCGTCGCCGACGAAGATCGAAGGACGGCGCCTAAGTGGGCGCCCCGAAGACGAATCGAACGTCCGACCTGCCCCTTAGGAGGGGGCTGCTCTATCCACTGAGCTACCGGGGCGTCTGGCCTCGATCACGTTGCGGGGCGCCGGGAGCGATCGAACGTTGCGTATGATCGCAAGTCCCGCAGCTGCAACGCTTGCCGGCGATTGTACCGCCTGCGTCGCGCCATGCCGGGGTTCGCCATCGGGATGGTGAGCGGGGCGCATGCATCGTTGCCTGCAGACGAAGGCGTGACAAACTCGCGCACTCACACATCCAATCGGCGTGCGCGTTTGAGGGCCCGCTCGCATTCCGGTTCGCTCGTGATTCCCTGGCTCGACGTCGATGACGTCTTCCCGCCGCTCACGGCCGCGCTGCGCGAGCCGAACGGCTTGCTCGCGGCCGGCACCGACCTGTCGCCCGCGCGCTTGATCGACGCGTATCGACGCGGCATCTATCCGTGGTACAGCGAGGGTCAGCCGGTGCTGTGGTGGAGTCCCGATCCGCGGATGGTGCTGTTCATCGACGAGTTCAGGATGTCGCGCTCGCTCGCGAAACGCGTGCGGCGCCGCGAATTCGAGATGCGCTGCGACACCGCATTCGATCGCGTGATCGAGGCGTGCGCGGCTGCGCCACGCGAGGGGCAGCGCGGAACCTGGATCACGTCCGATATGATGGACGCATACCGGCGCTTGCATTCGCTCGGTTATGCACACAGTCTCGAGGCGTGGCGCGACGGCGAGATCGTCGGCGGCCTTTATGGCGTTGCGCTCGGCAACGCGTTCTTCGGGGAGTCGATGTTCACCCGTGCGACGGACGCGTCGAAGGTCTGCCTCGCCGCTCTCGTTGCATTGTTGCAACACCGCGGTACGATGCTGATCGATTGCCAGCAGGAGACGGCGCACCTCGCCTCGATGGGGGCCCGGCCGATTGCGCGGGACGCTTTCGCGATGAAACTCGGCGAATTGATACACTCGAGCCGGCCGCCCGAGGGCTGGCCAAGCGGCCCGCTGGAGCAACCGTGAGCAATCTGAACGACCTTCCGCTGGCCGCGCTGCAGTTCTACGCGACCGCGCCGTACCCCTGCAGCTACCTGCCTGATCGGGCCGCGCGCTCGCAGGTAGCGACCCCGAGTCACCTGATCGACGCCCGCGTTTACAGCGAGTTGGTGCGGCTCGGCTTCCGGCGCAGCGGCGCGTTTACCTATCGGCCCTACTGCGATCATTGCCGCGCCTGCGTACCCGTGCGCGTGCCGGTCGAACAATTCCGGCCGAGTCGCAGCCAGCGCCGGGCATTGCGAGTTGGCCAGATTTTAGCGGTGACAAGACGGGAGTTGACGTACGATTCGACGCATTACGCGCTCTATCTGCGCTACCAGCGGCTACGCCATCCCGGGGGCGGGATGGATCAGGACAGCCGCGAGCAATACCAGCACTTCCTGCTCCACAGCAACGTCGCGACCGACCTCTACGAGTTCCGGGAGGGCAACGAGTTGCGTATCGTGAGCCTGGTCGACCGCCTCGCCGACGGGCTGTCATCGGTCTACACGTTCTTCGAGCCCGAACCCCCGACAGCGAGCTACGGCACTTACAGCATCCTCTGGCAGATCGAGCGTTGCCGCGAGCTGCGGCTGCCGTACCTGTACCTGGGGTACTGGATCGGGGAGAGCCCGAAGATGGCGTACAAGGCCACTTTTCGGCCGATCGAGGGATTGGTGGGAGGACGGTGGCGGCCGCTTCTCTAACGTCCGCTTCGATGGCGCCCCCGCGCGGTGCCGGTTCATATCTTCTTATGACACGGTCATAAGTGCCTGATGATGCGGGACTTTTTGTTCAGGCACAACAGCGGCAGAAAAATGTGAACGTCGGTGCGTAGGACACCGCCCGACACACGTTTTCTCATGTAGATTACAC
>JAICLP010000138.1 GCA_025925475.1 Burkholderiales bacterium
ATCAGCGACGCGAACGCCGAGACCGAGGGCCTCGCCAAGCTCGCGGGCGCGCTCCTCGCGCTCGGCAAGCCCCGCCAGGCGCTGGCCGCGTCGCGACGCGCCACGAAGCTCATCGGCGCCGAAGACCGCGTCGGTACGGACAATCTTTCGCCGGTCATCGTCTGGCTGAACCACTTTCGCGCGCTGGACGCCAACGGCCATGCGGCGAAGGCCCGCGCGGCTCTCGAGACCGGCTATGCGGAGATGGTCAAGGTCATCGCCAATGTGCGCGACGAGGGCTTGCGGCGCAATTTCCTGTGCAAGCCGCAGGAGCAGCGCCAGTTGATCGAGGCGTGGCTCGATCACGCGCGCAAGCATCGGCTGCCGCCGGCGCAGCGCCGCGCCCATCTCGCCATCGAGAGCGAGCGCGCGGCGCCGTTCGATCGCCTCGTCGACACCGGACTGCGGCTCAACGAGATCCGCAGCAGCGCCGAGCTCCATACGTTCCTCATCGAGGAAGCAACCGAGCTGATGGGCGCCGAGCGCGTGATGCTCGTGCTCGACGAAGGCGGCGAGCGCCGGATCGTCGCGAGCGAGCTGCCGCGCGGCGAGGACGCCGGCAAGCTCCTGCGCAAGGTCGAGCCGCTGCTCGACCAGGTGCGCCGCAGCCTCGTGACCACGCTCGACTTCAGCCCGAAAGCCGGCAGCGAGCTCGGCCAGCGCTCGCGGATGGTAGCGCCGCTCGTCGCGCAGCGCGAGCTGCTGGGCTACTTGTACGCGGACATCGACGGCAAGTTCGGTCGCTTTCACGACGGCGACCGCGACCTCCTGTCAATGCTCGCGAGCCAGGGCGCGATCGCGCTCGCCAACGCGCGCGCTTCCGAGGACCTCGAGCGCAAGATCGATGCGCGCACGCACGAATTGTCGGTGTCGCTCAAGGAAAGCGAGCGGCGCGCGGCAGAGCTCGCCGTCATCAACCGAATCCAGGAAGGCATCGCCGCCGAGCTCGACTTCCAGGCGATCGTCGACCTGGTCGGCGACACGCTGCGCGAGGTCTTCCATACCGGCGACATTGGCATCGGCTGGCTCGACGCGTCGATCGACCGTTTCGAATACCTCTATGCCTACGAGCACGGCCGGTCGATCCTGCCGCTCGAGCCGACGAAGCTCAAGCCGGGCAGCATCCTCGAGCGGATCCTGAAGTCGCGCGAGCCGTTCGTCGTCGGCACCCGCGCGGAGCAAGAAGCCGCGGGGCTGGGACCTCCGGTCCCGGGCACCGACGCCGCGCCGTCGATCATCCGCGTGCCGATCATCGGCACCAATCGCGCGCTGGGCATCATCCAGCTCGAGAACCACGAGCGCGAGCACGCGTTCGGCGAATCCGAGATCCGGCTCCTGACGACCGTGGCGGCGAGCGTGGGCGTCGCGCTCGAGAACGCGCGCCTTTTCGACGAGACGCAGCGGTTGCTCAAGGAAACCCAGCAGCGCGCGGCCGAGCTCGCCGTCATCAACAGCATCCAGCAGGGTGTCGCCGCCGAGCTCGACTTCCAGGCGATCATCGATCTCGCCGGCGACAAGCTGCGCGAGGTTCTGCACGCCGGTGAGATCGGCATTCGCTGGTGGGACGAGGCGAACGGCCTCGTCCACTATCCATACCAGTATGAGCGCGGCGTGCGCCTCGTGGACATCCCCCCCAACCGCCCTTCGCCCGACGGCCCGTGGTCGCGAATGATGAAATCCCGCGAGCCGGTGATCCTCAACCAGAGCGACGCGGCCGCCGCCCATGTCGTCATCGTCCCGGGGACGGTGCAGGCCCTGTGTACGCTCACCGTGCCGGTCTTCGCCGGCGATCGAATGCTCGGCGCCATCCATCTCGAAAACCTGGAGCGCGAGCATGCGTTCGGCGAGGCCGAGGTGCGCCTCGTGACGACGGTCGCATCGAGCATGGGCGTCGCGCTCGAGAACGCGCGCCTCTTCGACGAGACGCAGGTGCTGCTAAAGGAGACCGAGCAGCGCGCCGCCGAACTGGCCGTCATCAACAGCATCCAGCAGGGCGTTTCGGCCGAGCTTGACTTCAAGGCGATCGTCGACTTGGTCGGCGACAAGCTGCGCGAGGTGCTGAAGACCGGCGACATCGGCATCCGCTGGTTCGACTACGACAAGCGCATCGTCCACTACCTCTACGAGTACGAGCACGGCAAGCGCCTCGACGTCCCGCCTGCTGTCCCGAAGGCGCCCTGGGACGATCTCACGGCACGCACCGAGCCCAAGGTCGTCAACACGCTCGACGAGATGCGTGCGATGGGGACGATCCCCGGCACCGAGACCGGCATGTCGAGCGTGCAGGTGCGCATCATCGGCAGCGACCGCGTGCTCGGCTCGATCATCATCGAGAATTACGAGCGCGAGTACGCGTTCGGCGAGTCCGACGTGCGGCTGCTCACCACCGTCGCGTCGGCGATGGGCGTCGCACTCGAGAACGCGCGCCTCTTCGACGAGACGCAGCGCCTCCTCAAGGAGACCAACGAACGGGCGGCCGAGCTCGCCGTCATCAACAGGATCCAGGACGGTATCGCCGCCGAGCTCGACTTTCAGGCGATCATCGACCTGGTCGGCGACAAGCTGCGCGAGGTGTTCAAGGTCGGCGACCTTTCGATCGCCTGGTACGACGCCGACAAGGACCTGATGCACCCGCTCTATACCTACGAGCTCGGCGAGCGCAAGCACTTCCCGCCGACGACGCCGCTCGCGAACGGACCGTTCCGGACGATGCGCGCCAATCGCCGCGCGATCATTTGCAACACCCGCGCAGAGCAGGACGCCGCTGGCTTCCGGCTGGTCGAGGGCACCGCCGACTCGCATTCGCTGGCGCTCGTGCCGATCGTCGGTACGAGCGGGGTGCTCGGATCGATCTCGGTCGAGAACTACGAGACCGAGAACGCGTTCGGGCCACCGGAGGTGCGCCTCCTTACGACGGTCGCCTCGGCGATGGGGGTCGCGCTGGAAAACGCGCGGCTGTTCGGCGAGACGCAGCGTCTCTACAAGCAGAGCGAGCAGCGCGCCGCCGAGCTCGCGATCATCAACAACGTGCAGCGCGCGCTGGCCGGCGAATTATCGCTGCAGGGCGTGTACGACGCCGTCGGCGACAAGATCCGCGAGGTCTTCAACGGCGCGGACGTGTCGATCCGGATGGTCGATCCCGACCTCAAGATCGAGCACTTCCCGTACATCCACGGGCTCGGCGAGCGGCGCTTCCTGCCGTCGCAGCCCATGGGCGACAGCGGCTTTGCCGCACACGTCCTGCGGACCGGCGAAACCCTGCTCATCGACGAAAATCTCCCGGCTCGCGTCAAGGAGTTCGGCTCGCGGCTGCTGATCGGCGCGAGCATGATGCCGGCGACACAGCTGATGGTGCCGTTGAAGCCGGGCGGCCAGGTGCGCGGCATCCTTCAGCTCGTCGACATGGAGCGCGAGCACGCGTTCAGCCCGTCGGACATCCGCCTGCTCGAGACGCTCGCGAGCAGCCTGAGCGCGGCGCTGCTCAACGCCCAGCTCTTCGACGAGACCAAGCGACTCTACAAGGAGAGCGAGCAGCGCGCGGCGCAGCTCGCGATCATCAACAGCATCCAGCAGGGCGTTGCCGCCGAGCTCGACTTCCAGGCAATCGTCGACCTGGTCGGCGACAAGCTGCGCGAAGTGTTCGGCACCCAGGAGATCGGCATTCGCTGGCACGACGAGCGGACGAACCTCATCCATTTCCTCTACGAGTACGAGCATGGCGTGCGGCTGAAGCTGCCGCCCGCCGTGCCGGGGGCGATGGGCACCTGGCGCACGCTGCAGGACACGCGCTCGCCACTCGTCATCGGTACGGCCGAAGAGGCCGTCGAGCGCGGCATCACCACGGTTCCCGGAACCGACTTGAGCAAGTCGATGATCGCCGTGCCGATCCTCGGCAGCGATCGCGTCATCGGCGCGATCGTGATGGAGAACTACGAGCGCGAGCACGCGTATGGCGACGCCGATGTACGCCTGCTGTCGACGGTCAGCGCGACGATGGGCGTCGCGCTGGAGAACGCGCGGCTCTTCGACGAGGCGCAGGCGCGCACGCGCGAGACCGCGGCGCTGGCGGAGGTCGGCCGGGAGATCTCGTCGACGCTCGACCTCGGCAAGGTGCTCGATCGCATCGCGTTGCACGCGAAGGATCTCCTGCACGCCGACAACAGCGCAATCTTCCTGCCGACCGCCGAAGGCGAGATCTACAAGCCGATCGTGGCACTCGGTGACATCGCCGAGGCGATCAAGTCGACGTCGATCCATTCCGGCGTGGGCATCATCGGCAGCGTCATCGCCGGCGGCAAGGCCGAGTTCATCAACGACACCAACGCCGATGCGCGCGCGGTGACGATCTCCGGCACCGTCAACGAGGAGACCGAGCGCCTGATGGTCGCGCCGCTCATCATGGGCACCGCGGTCAGGGGCGCGATGGCGATCTGGCGTACCGGCGGCACGCCGTTCGACGAGCGCGAGCGCGGCTTCCTGGAAGGGCTGTCGCAGCAGGCATCGGTGGCGATCGAGAACGCGCGACTTTTCGCCGAGTCGCAAAAGCGCGCCACCGAGCTCGAGTCGATCAACGAGGTCTCCGGCCAGCTCGCCCGGCTCACCGACCAGCAGCAGATGCTGGCGGTGGTGGGCGACCAGATCCGCGAGCTCTTCGACTCCGACATTGCCTACATCGCGCTGCACGACCGCGAGCGCGGCATCATCGAGTTCCCCTACGCGCACGGAGAGGTCCAGGCGTCGATGCCCTTCGGGCACGGCGTCACCAGCCGCATCATCGCGAGCGGCAAGGCGGTGATCATCAACAAGGACATCGGCACCCACGCCACCTCCTACGGCATGCAGCTCGTTGGCAAGGAGCCCCTGTCCTACATGGGCGTGCCCATCCCGTTCGGCGGCCGCTCGATCGGCGTCATCAGCGTGCAAAGTACCGATCGCGAGAACGCCTACGGCCCCGACGACGAGCGCCTGCTCGGCACGCTGGCAGCGGGCGTCGGCGTGGCACTGCAGAACCTGCGCCTGTTCCGCGACGCGCAGGACGCGCGCCAGGCCGCCGAGGCGGCGAACGAGGCCAAGAGCGCGTTCCTCGCGACGATGAGCCACGAGATCCGCACGCCGATGAACGCGGTGATCGGCATGAGCGGCCTCCTGCTCGACACCGAGCTCTCGGCCGAGCAGCACGATTACGTGGCGACGATCCGCGAGTCCGGCGACGCGCTCCTCACGATCATCAACGACATCCTCGACTTCTCGAAGATCGAGGCGGGCAGGATGGACATCGAGTCGCAGCCGTTCGACGTGCGCGACTGCGTCGAATCGGCGCTCGACTTGGTCGCCGCGCGCGCCGCCGAGAAGAACCTCGAATGCGCGTACGTGTTCGAGGGCGAGGTTCCGCCCGCCGTGCAGGGCGACGTCACGCGCGTGCGCCAGGTGATCCTCAATCTGCTCTCGAACGCGGTCAAGTTCACCGACGCGGGCGAGGTCGTGCTGACCGTCACCGCGGCGCCGGCCGCGGCCGGCCGCACGGCGCTGACGTTCGCCGTGCGCGACACCGGCATCGGCCTGTCCGACGAAGGCATGCAGCGACTCTTCCAGTCGTTCTCGCAGGCCGACTCGTCGACGACACGCAAGTACGGCGGCACGGGCCTTGGCCTCGCGATCAGCCGGCGGCTCGCCGAGCTGATGGGCGGCCGGCTGTGGGCCGAGAGCGCGGGCTTGGGCCAGGGTTCGACGTTCAAGTTCAGCATCGATGCGCCGGTCGCCGAACTGCCGCCGAGCCGCGCGCGCGACTTCCTCGGCGTGCAGGCAGCGCTCGAGGGGCTGCGCCTGCTGGTCGTCGACGACAACGAGACCAATCGCCGCGTGCTGACGCTGCAGAGCGCCAAATGGGGCATGCAGCCGTCGGCGACGGGTTCGCCGCAGGAGGCGCTCGCATGGCTCGGCGACGGTCGCGAGTTCGACATCGCGATCCTCGACATGCACATGCCGGAGATGGACGGTGTCGCGCTGGCGCGCGCGATCCGCGAGCGCCGCGCGTCGCTGCCGCTGGTGCTGTCGAGCTCGCTCGGGCGCCGCGAGGCGGCCGGCGACGCGCCGCTGTTCGACGCTTGGCTCGCGAAGCCGGTGCGCCAGTCGCAGCTCTTCGACACGCTGGTGGGCCTCGTCGCGCGCGACGAAGCGCCGGCGCCCGCCGCGCCGGTCGTGCCCGCGAAATCGGGCATCGACTCGGGCATGGCGGCGCGCCATCCGCTGCGCATCCTGCTCGCCGAGGACAACGTCGTGAACCAGAAGCTCGCGCTGCGCATCCTGCAGCAGATGGGCTACCGCGCCGATCTCGCCTCGAACGGCAGCGAGGCGGTCGATTCGGTCCGCCGGCAGACATACGACGTCGTGCTGATGGACGTGCAGATGCCCGAGATGGACGGCCTCGAGGCGAGCCGGCGCATCTGCGCGTCGGCGGCGGCGAGCGCGCGGCCACGCATTGTGGCGATGACCGCGAATGCCATGCAGGGCGACCGCGAGATGTGCCTCGAGGCGGGCATGGACGACTACATCACCAAGCCGATCCGCGTCGAGCGGCTCGTCGAGGCGCTCGACCGCGTGCCGCCGCGCAAGGAGCGCTGACGTGTGCGGCCTGCTCCCGCCCCTGTTCCCCCGAATGAACGCCATGACCACACCCACCCCGATCGACATCGCGACCTTCGAGGCGCTCAAGCAGACGACCGGCGCCGACTTCGCCGCCGAGCTCGCCGACACGTTCCTCGCCGAGGCGCCGGCGATGCTCGCCGAGCTCGGCCGCGCACGCGACGCCGCCGACGCCGAGCGCTTCCGCCGCACCGCGCATTCGCTCAAGTCGAACAGCATGACGTTCGGCGCGCTGGGACTTGGCGCGATGGCGAAATCGCTCGAGCTTTCCGGCGTTTCCGCCGTGGGACAGGGCGACGCACCCTCGCTCGACGAGCTCGCGGCGGAATATGCGCGCGTCGCGGCAGCGCTGAAGGGCCTCGCCCATGGTTGAGTCGAATCGGGGTGCTGCACGCGTGCTGGTCGTCGACGACAACAAGGTCAATCGACTGCTGCTTTCGCGCAGCGTCGAGTTGCAAGGCCACCACCCGGCGACCGCGGAGAACGGCCGGCTCGCCCTCGAGATGCTGCGCGCCGAGCCGTTCGACCTGGTGCTGCTCGACATCGAGATGCCGGAAATGGACGGCTTCGCCGTGCTGGAGGCGTTGCGCGCCGACGCGCAGCTGCGCGACCTGCCGGTGCTCGTCACGTCGTCGCTCGAGGGCATGGACGGCGTGGTGCGCTCGATCACGCTGGGCGCCGTCGACTACCTCAACAAGCCCGTCAACCCGGTGCTGCTGAAGGCGCGGATCGCCGCGACGATCGAGAAGAAGCGCCTGCGCGACGAGCTGAAGGCGATGGTGCGGCGCTTCGCGACGTCGCAGGTCGTGCAGGACGTGCAGGAATCGGGCTTCGCGCTCGGTGGCAAGTCCGTCGTGGCGTCGGTCATGTTCGCCGACATCCGCGGCTTCACGCCGCTCGTCGAGTCGCAATCGCCCGAGGAGACGATCGACCTGCTCAACACCTGGTACACGCTGATGTTCGACGCCATCCAGGGTCACGACGGCGTCGTCAACCAGATGATCGGCGACGGCCTGATGGCGATCTTCGGCGCGCCGGTGCCGCTCGACGACCACGCGACGTGCGCGGTGCGCGCCGCGATCGAGATGATCGACCTCGTCGAGATGTTCAACGCCGAGCGCGAGTCCGCGGGCAAGCCGCCGATCAGGATCGGCGTCGGCATCGCGTCGGGCACGATGGTCGCGGGCTATACGGGCACGAGCAAGCGCGCCACCTACACCTGCGTGGGCGACACGGTCAACCTCGCCGCGCGCCTCGAAAGCCATACCAAGGTTGCGGGCCGCGCGATCCTGATCGACGCCGCGACGCGCGAAGGCATCGGCAACGCCTTCGTGCTGGAATCGCTGGGCGGCGTGCAGCTCAAGGGCAAG
>JAICLP010000232.1 GCA_025925475.1 Burkholderiales bacterium
AAGACCTTAAAATTATCGGTTCGTCACGGCGTGCCCAGATGGCGGAATTGGTAGACGCACCAGGTTCAGGTCCTGGCGGTGGCAACACTGTGGAGGTTCGAGTCCTCTTCTGGGCACCAATTGCAAACCCAGCATACACGGGCGCGAAGCCGGCCTTCAGTCCGCCAGAAATCTCGCGATCTCGCGGTCGATGAATGCGGCGTCCTCCCGCACGGCGTTCGCGGCCGCTGCGTGGCCTTGAATCGATGCGATTTCGACGAAGCGCGCGCCCGGAATCGCGGCGGCCGCACGCCGGGCGCTTTCCGCCGGATTGAACAGATCGAGCGGGGGCGCGAGGATCAGCACCTTCGCGACAATCGATGCGAGCGCGGCGTCCGTGTTGCCGGCGAAGCCCGGCGTCGTACCGACATCGTGCGCATCGTACGCCGATGACTGGTACAGATAATCGGTCGCGTCGAAGCCTTGCGCTCGCTGGCGCGCGTGCAGCTCGTCGAGCGCAGGTTGCAATCCGTTGACGGCCGCCGCGTCGATCGCCTCGGGCGTGTGCATCAACAAGCCGTTCATGAGTGCCGCGTAGGCGCGCCATCCGCGCTCGGGCACGCCTTCGAAGCGCTCGCCGGTCCACGCAGCGTCCGCCATCAGGCAGGCGCGTGCGGCGCTCGTGACCGCGGCAGCCCACGGCGCGGTCTTCGCCATCGGCGTCATCGCGACGATCCTCTGCATGAATCGCGGATGGCTCGTCGCCCATTGCAGCGCCTGCATGCCGCCCATCGACGCGCCGACGACGGCGCGCACATGGGAAACGCCGAGGTGCTCGGTGAGAAGGCGGTACTGCGCGTGCACCATGTCGCGGAGCGCGAAGCGCGGAAAGCGCATGCCCGGCTGCGCGAGACTGTTCGACGGCGACGTCGAGAGCCCGTTGCCGATCGCATCGGTCGCAACGATGAAGTAGCGCGACGGATCGAGAGCCTTGCCCGGCCCGATCAGGAAGTCGAGCCGGTGATGCGTCCCGGTCAGCGACGCGCAGACGACGATCGCATTCGATCGTTCGTTGTCGAGTGCACCGTGCGTGACATACGACTGTTGGTAATCGACGATCTTCTCGCCCGACTCGAGCGCGAGATCGCCAAGCGCCGCCACGCGATGTGCGGCGTCGATGTGTTCCGGTGCGAGCGGCGGATGCACGAGGCGGTCGGCGAAGCGAGCAGGCGTCGATGCGTGGTTCAGTCGAACGTGATGACCGTGCGAATGCCTTCGCCGCGCGCGAGCGCGGCGAAACCGTCGTTGATCTCGCGCAGCGCAATGCGCGCCGTGACGAGCTCGTCGAGCTTGATCGCGCCCTTCATGTACGCATCGACGATCCAGGGAAAATCGCGCTCGGGACGTGCGTTGCCGTAGCTCGAGCGGACGATGCGCTTCTCGCCCATCAACGCGCCCCAGCGGAAGCTCGTTTCCTCATTGACGCCGAGCTTGCCGAGCCATACGACGTTGCCGCCGGTCCGCGCGGCTTCGACCGACAAGCGCAGCGTTGCGCGATTGCCCGCCGCTTCGAAGACATAGTCGGCGCCGCGTCCGCCGGTCAGCGCGCGAATCTGCTCGAGAGCGTCGGCATCGCCGGCGTCGACGACATCGGTGGCGCCGAACGCTTTGGCGCGCTCGAGCTTCGCGCTTCCCTTGTCGACGGCAATGATCCGCGCGGCCGCCGCGATGCGCGCGCCTTGCAATGCGTTGAGGCCTACCGCGCCGCAACCGATCACCGCGACGCTCGAGCCCGCCTCGACCTTCGCCTTGCGCACGACCGCGCCGACGCCGGTCATCACTGCGCAGCCGATGACGCACGCCCGGTCGAACGCGATGTCCTTCGGGACGCGGATGGCGCCCGAGCGCGGCACGACGGTGTACTCGGCGTGCGTCGACGTCGTGAAGAAATGGTGGATCGGCTGGCCGTCGTGGCGCAGCCGTGTCGTGCCGTCGAGCAGAAGTCCCTTCGGCTGGTGGCGGATGAACGGCTCGCAGAGGATCGGCTGGTCGCGCTCGCAATGGAAACAGTGGCCGCAATGCGGATTCCACGAGCAGACGACATGGTCGCCGACGTGAAGCCCGGTCACGTCGCGGCCGATCGCTTCGACGATTCCGGCGCCTTCGTGTCCGAGCACGATCGGCATCGGATAGACGAGCGATCCCTGCAGTGCCTCGAGGTCGGTATGGCAGAGGCCAGTCGCCATGACCTTGACGAGCACGTCGTCCGGCGCAAGCGGTGCGAGCTCGACCTGCTCGATGGCGAGCGGCGCATTCACCGCATGCATGACCGCGGCGTCGAATCTCACGCCGGGCTCCCACCGGTGCGGCGCGATCGCGGATCGTTGTAGCTCTGCACGCCGGTGCCGCGGTAGAGGATGCGCGCGTTCCGCTCGGCGATGCGCTTGTGGAGCGCGACGAACTCGGGATCCATGTCGCGTGATGGACGCGGCTCGGGCTCGAAGTGGCGATGCACGTCGACGCCGCGGACCAGCGTCGCGCTGTCGTCGCCCGCCACCTGGCAAAGCCGCGTCGGGATGTAGCGGATGGCGAAGCCGATGCGGCGGTCGTCGGACGGGTTCGGCGGCGACCCGTGCACGAGGCGCACGTGATGCAGCGACATCTCGCCGGGCTGCAGCTCGATCGTGACCGCTTTCGATTCGTCGACGTCGACGGCGACCTCCTGTCCGCGCGTCAGCAGGTTGTCGCGCGCGAACGTATCGCGGTGCGGAATCTGGTCGGACGTGTGCGTGCCGGGAATGAACTGCATCGCGCCGTTCGCCTGATTGCTCGGCGTGAACGCCACCCACGCGGTGACGACGTCCGGCTCGCTCAAGCCCCAGTACGTCGAGTCCTGATGCCAGGAGACGAACGCGGGATTGCGCGCTTCCTTGATGAAGAAGTTCGTCGTCCAGCACAGCAGATCCGCACCGTACAGATCGGCCACGGCGTCGACGATGCGGCTTTCGCGGACGAGGTCACCGAGCCATGCGAAAAGCAGATGCGACTTGTGCCGAAGGTCACCGCCGAGCGGCCCTCCGGTCTCGGCTTCGAACGCTTCGAGCCGGCCGCGCAGCGCGAGTGCGTCGGCTTCCGACATGACGCGGATCGGAAAGACGCAGCCGTCGCGCCGGAACTGGTCGACCTGCGCCTGCGTGAGAACGTTGCCCATGAATGCCTCCAATGCTTCGGCGATTGCTTCAGGTGCCGAGATAGTTGCGCCGCACCGCCTCGTTGTCCACGAGGTCGGCGCCCCTGCCTTCGAGCGACACGCGGCCGGTCTCGAGCACGTACGCGCGATCGGCGACGCCGAGCGCCATCGCGGCGTTCTGCTCGGCGAGGAGAACCGTGAGTCCGTCGGCCGCGAGCCGCCTTATGACGGTGCCGATTTCCTGCACGATGATCGGTGCGAGGCCGAGCGTCGGCTCGTCGAGCAGCAGGCACTTCGGTCGCGCGATCAATCCGCGTGCGATCGCGAGCATCTGCTGCTCGCCGCCCGACATCGATCCCGCGGCCTGCCGCCGGCGCTCGGCAAGCCGCGGAAACATTTCGAACAGCGTGCGAAAGTCGCCGTCGAGCGCGTTGCGGTCGCGGCGGTGATACGCACCCATCAGCAGGTTCTCGGTGACGTTGAACCGCGGGAACACCTGGCGACCTTCGGGCACGAGCACGATGCCGCGATGCACGCGCTCGCTCGTCGGCACGCGGCCGAGATCGGATCCCTCGAGGCGAATCGTGCCCGACGACGGCGCCTTGAGGCCCATGATCGTGCGCAGCGTCGTCGTCTTCCCCGCGGCATTCGCACCGACCAGGGCGACGACTTCACCCTTGCCCACGACGAGAGACATCGACTTCAGCACGCGGTTCTTCGCGTAGTGAACGTCGATGCCGGCGAGCTCAAGCATGGCTGCGTCCGAGGTAGGCCTCGATGACTGCGTGATCGCGCAGCACGTCGTCGGGACGGCCTTCGGCGATCTTCGCGCCATGATGGATGACGATCGCGCGGTCGGCGAGCTTGCCGAGGAAGCCGACGCGGTGGTCGATCACGCAGAGCGTCGTGCCATGCGCGCGAAGGTCGCGCAGCACTTCGTCCAGGTTGCGGATTTCGTCGTGCCCGAGCCCGCTGCCGGGCTCGTCGAGGAGCAGAAGCCGCGGCTCGCACATGAGCGCCATCGCGACGCCGAGCATTTTCTCGCCGCCGTAGGAAAGGCTTGCCGCAGGCGCATCGCGGAACGCCTCGAGGCGGCACAGGCGCAGGATATGGTCGATGCGCGGCTCGAGGTCGGCGCTTGCCTTGCCGCGCAGCGGAAACAATGTCGCGATGCGACGCCAGCCCGCCTGGCGCTTCAGACGCAGGTGGCCGGCGATCGCGATGTTGTCGTGCACCGACAGCTCGCCGAAGAGCTGCGGGTTCTGGAACGTTTTCACGATGCCGGCCTCGGCGATCCGATGGGGCTTGCGTCCGACGAGTTCCTGTCCTTGCCACACGAGCTGTCCGGCGGTCGGCTCGTACACGCCCGATATGAGGTTCAGCAGCGTCGTCTTTCCGGATCCGTTGGGCCCGAAGATGCCGACGATGTCGCCTTCGTCGAGCGCGAACGACATGTCCGACACGGCGGTGAGCCCGCCGAAACGCTTCGTCAGGTTCCGCACCTCAAGCAGCACGGCGCTGCCTCGCGAGGAGGCCCACGATGCCGCGCGGCATCAGCAGGATCGTGAGGATCAGAATCAGGCCGTAGATCAAAAGGCGCGCCTCGGCATTCACGTTGATGACGTGCGGGAGCGCCGTCAGCACGAGCGCGCCGACGATGGGTGCGGCGACGAACTCGCGGCCGCCGAGGAGCGCCATGGCGATGATCGCCAGCGACTGGTCGAGCGAGAAGTAATTCGGGTCGATGTAGCTGATGTAGAACGAATAGAGGCTGCCGGCGATCGCCGCTCCGATGTTGCCGGCGACGAACGAGACGAGCTTGTAGCGGAACACGTCGATGCCCAGCGTGCCGGCGAGCTCGTCATTGAGGCGAATCGATGCGAAGCACCGACCCATCCACGAGTGGACGATGCGCGAGTACGCGAAAACCGCGAGCGCCACCGCGACGAGGCTCAGGTAGTACCACATGAGCGTACCGGCGACCGGGATCACGCCACGGCCCGGAACCCACAGCGTCGGCGTCAGCGTGAAGTTGATGCCGAGCGAGCCGTTCGTGAAGCTGTTCCAGTTGAGGATGACGAGCCGGATCAGTTCCGAAAAGGCGAGCGTCACGATGGCGAAGTAGAGCTCGCGCAGCTTGAAGCGGAAGCAGATCGCGCCGATGACGATCGAGATCACGGTGACGAACAGCACGCCGACGACCATGCCGAGCCAGAACGATATGCCGAGATGGATCATCGAC
>JAICLP010000229.1 GCA_025925475.1 Burkholderiales bacterium
GATGCGGTCGGGATAGGACGCCTGCGCGTTCGCCATCGTGTCGTTCGACTCGCGTGCGGCGCGCCACCTCACGTCCACGATGCCCCAGTAGACGTTCGGACAGGAGAGCGAAAAGATCGAGAGATCGATGCCCGCTGCGTCCATGTGCGCGATGCGCATCCCGTAATCGAAATGGCCGCGCTGCGGGATCACGACCGGCGTGTCGCCGCGAAAGATCTCCTGTTGCCCGTCTGGGCGGGTCCTGATGTTGTAGATGCCGCCCTCCTTCTTCAAAAGCTCCAGCCATCCGGCGGTGAACATGTGGGTGTGGACGTCGATGACGGGCATCGTGGCAACCTCCAATGAATGAATGCAGTGTGCCGGCGCTTCAGTGCGTGAGGATCCGGCTCAGGAAGGATGCGAGCCGCCGGCTTTGCGGCCGCTCGAAAAAATCGTCGGGCTTCGCGATCTCGATGATCTGCCCCTGATCCATGAAGACAACGCGGTCCGCGACGCGGCGCGCGAAGCCCATCTCGTGCGTGACGACGATCATCGTCATGCCGTCGGCAGCGAGGCTCTCCATCGTCTGCAACACCTCGTTCACCATCTCCGGATCGAGCGCCGCGGTCGGCTCGTCGAACAGCACGAGCTGCGGGCGCGTGCACAGCGCGCGCGCGATGGCCACGCGCTGCTGCTGTCCGCCGGACAGCTCGGCGGGACGCTTTTGCGCATGATCGGTGAGGCCGACGCGCGCGAGGTAGTGCATCGCAAGTTCGTGCGCCTCGGCGCGACGGACGCCACGGCCGAACACCGGACCGACCGTCAGGTTCGCAAGCACGCTCATGTGCGGGAACAGGTTGAACTGCTGGAACACCATGCCGACGCGCCGGTTCACCGCGAGGCGCGCCGCGCGCGTGATCGCATCGGCCGCGACGTCGATGCCGCATACCTGAACGCGACCCTGCTCGAAGGGCTCGAGCAGGTTCACCGTGCGCACGAGCGTCGACTTGCCGGAGCCCGACGGACCGCAGACGACGATCCGTTCCCCCGCGTCGACCACGAGGTCGATGTCGCGCAGCGCGTGATAATCGCCGTACCACTTGTTGATCGCCTGCATGCGCAGAATCGGTGCGTCACCGCTCGCGCGTGCCGAAGCGATCGCCGCCGCGTCGGTCGGCATCACGACGAAAGCTCGAGGCGCCGGCTGTAGCGCGACAGCCCGTGGCAGACGGCGAGGTACGCGAGCGCAAGGAACACGTAGCCCGACGTCAGGATGTTCGCTTCACCGACCCAGTCCGGCGACTTCGCGCCGATTTCGACGGCGCCGAGCAGGTCGTTGACGCCGATCACCGACAGCAACGTCGTTTCCTTGACCACGGCGATCATGATGTTGACAAGCGCCGGGACGACCGCGCGAATCGCCTGCGGCAGCACGATCAGCCGCAGCGTCGCGAAACGCGACAGCCCGACGGTGGTGGCCGCCTCGATCTGGCCGCGGCCGATCGCCTGCAGCCCGCCGCGAAAGACTTCCGCGGCCATCGCCGCATTGAAGAGCGCGAAGGCGATGACGGCGCGGCTGAAGAGATCGACGTCGATGCCGCGCGGCAGGAACATCGGCAGAAGCGTCGCCGCGATGAACAGCACGGCGAGCAGCGGCACCGCGCGCATCCCTTCGACGAACAGTCCGCAAAGCGCGCGCACGAGCGGCCATTCCGACCGGCGCCCGAGCGCGATGCAGAGGCCGATTGGCAGCGCGGTGGCGAAGGTCGCAAGCGTCACGACGAGCGTCAGCAGCAGTCCACCGATCTGCGTCGGCGCCACGAACGAAAGCGGTCCACCACCGATCAGCAGCAGCAGGAAGGCGATGGGGAGCAAGACGAAGCCGAGCAGGACGGGCCCAGGACGAGCCGCCGGCGGCCGGCGCACGACCCAGATCCAGAAGAGTGCGAAGGCGCCGAAGCAGGTCCATGCGCGCCCGATCTGCGCGAGCGGATAGTTGCCGACGAGCCATGGCTTCCAGCGCGAGATCACGAAGGCCCAGCATGCACCATCAGAGCCCGGGCAGGCCGCGCTCGACTGGCCGAGCCAATGGGCGCGCACGATCGCCCAGTCGAAGAAGCGGACGCAAGCGAACGCGAAGAGCGCGAGCAGCAGAAGCGACAGCGCGCTCATCGCCGGCGACGCGAACCACGCGCGGTGCCAGCGCCGCGGCCACGCGATCGCAGCGGCCGGTGCAACGCGCGCATCGATCGGCGCGTCGCGAACGAAGTGCGTCGTCATGCCTGCGGGCGTGCCAGAAGGCGGCGATTCGCGATGCCGGCCACGAGCGCGATGCAGAGGTTGATCGCCGCGTACAGGACGACGACGAGCGCCATCGCTTCGAGCGCCTGGCTCGTCTGGCTCGCGATCGTGCCGCCGACGATCTGCATGATGTCCGGATAGCCGATGGCGGCGGCGAGCGACGACGCCTTCGCGAGCGTCTGGTACTGGCCCCCTGCCGCCGGCAACGCGACGCGCAGCGCCTGCGGCATCACGATCAGGAGCGCGGCGCGCGCACCGCTCAGCCCGACGGTCGTCGCGGCTTCGATCTGCCCGCGTGGCACCGACAGAATGCCCGCGCGAAAGATCTCGGCGAGAAACGTGCTGTTGTAGATCGCAAGGCCGAGCGTCAACGCCATCAGTTCGGGTAGTATCGCGACGCCGCCCGCGACGTCGAAGCCCTCGACGTGCGGCCGGTCGGCGCCGAACGGCAGGAACAGCCCGCGATTGTTGAGGAGAACACCGCCGAACTGCAGGCTGTCGCCGACACCGGGCAGGAGCGCGATCGCCGAGAAATACCAGAACAGGATCTGCAGCAGCAGCGGGATGTTGCGGAAGACTTCGACATAGACCGTCGATGCGCCGCGCACGATGCCATGCGGCGCGAGCCGGCCGAACGCGACGAGAAGCGCGATGATCGTCGCGAGCACGCTGGCCAGCACGACGACGAGCAGCGTGTTGAGCGCCGCCGCGATCACCGCATCGAGGTACGACGAGGCTGGGCCGAACGGAACGAGGCTCTGCGCGATCTGGAATCCCGCCTGCGCTTGCAGGAATCCGAACCCCGCCGAGACACCGAGCGCGTGCATGTTCGCGCGGAAGTTCGCGATGGCGGCCCACACGAGCCACGCGACGAGCGCCGCCAGCAACGCCTGGACGACGTAACCAGGCAGCCGCTCCCCGAGAACGGCGCGCGACATCGGCGTTGCGTCGCTTTTCAGCGAACCGGAATCGACATCATCAGGCCCCCGTTCGCCACCAGCGCGTTGCGCCCGCGCTCGAGGCGCAGCGCCGTCTTCGGTCCGACGTTGCGGTCCCAGATGTCGCCGTAGTTGCCGACCGCCTTGATCGCCTTGTACGCAAAGTCGTTCGGCACGCCGAGCTTGGTGCCGAAGTCGCCGTTGACGCCGAGCAGCCGCTGCACGTCGGCATTCTGCGAACTGCGCTGCGCGTCGACGTTCGCCTGCGTGACGCCGAGCTCCTCGGCGGCGACCAGCGCATTCAGCGTGAAGCGCACCAGTGCCTCCCAGCGCGGCTGTCCCTGCGCGACGACCGGACCGATCGGCTCGTTCGACACCGTCTCGGTCAGCACCTTGTAGTCGTCGCGGTTCGGCAGCTTCGCGAGGCGTGCGGCAAGCCCCGAGCGGTCGTTGATCAGCGTGTCGCAGCGCTTGCCGACGAAGGCATCCCACGCCTGCTCGGCCGATGCGAACGTGACGATCTTGTACTTGAGCTTGTGCGCGCCGAAGTAGCTCGCGACGATCAGCTCGGACGTGCTTCCCTGCAGCGTGCAGATCGTCGCGTTGTCGAGATCGGCGATCCTGTTCGCCTTCGACTTCTTCGCGACGACGAAGCCCTGGCCGTCGTAGAACATGATCTTCGGGAACTTGAGGCCGCCGATGTCGCGGCTCTCGGTCCACGTGAAGCGGTGCGTCAGCACGTCGACGACGCCGGTCGGAAGCCCGGCGAAGGCGGTCTTGAGGTCCATCGGCATCAACTGGATCTTGCTGTCGTCGCCGAGCGCGGCGGCTGCAATCGCCTTGCAGAGGTCGATGTCGAAGCCCTCGCGCTTGCCGGCGTTGTTCTCGGCCGAAAAACCGGCAGCGGCGAGCGTCACGCCACACTTGAGGACACCGTGCGACTTCACGTCGTCGAGCACGTCCGCGCGCGCGGCGCCGGCAAGCGCGACGACGCCGACGACGCCGACGAAAGTCCTGGCTGCAATGGAAAGCATGCTGGGTGGCCGCATGGGATCGTCTCCGTTGTCCGGTTGCCTGCTGGGCTGCAGGCTGCGAATGTTACGCGACGCCCCGGGTCCACCCGCAGGATGCGTCGTGTTCTGCAATGCCGGGCGCGCGCCACGCCATTGCATCAGGCGCCGGATTCTTTGCGAAGTCGAGGCGGCGCGCCTCGTTCAGCGAACGACGGCGCCGTCGAGCGGCAACGCACGTCTCGATCGGCGCTTGCGGTGCGCGGCAAGCAGCGCGAAAAAGATCTGCCCGGCGACGAGCAGGATGCAAATCGTCATGAACACGAGGCTGATCGGCCGCTCGAAGAATACGGCGAGATCGCCCCGCGACAGAAGCAGTGCGCGGCGGAAATTCTCCTCGACCAGCGGACCGAGCACGTAGCCGAGCAGGATCGGCGCCATCGGAAAGTCGAGCGCCATGAAGATCGCGCCGGCGATGCCGAAGACGAGCACCTCGTTCACCTCGAAGAGGCTGTTGTTCGTGCTGTAGACGCCGACGGCGATGAAGAACATCGCGCACGGGAACATCAGCCGATACGGCACCTGCAGCACCCGGAGCCATACGCCGATCAGCGGCACGTTGAGGATCATCAGCAGCACGTTGCCGATCCAGAAGCTCGCGATCAGGCCCCAGAACAGGTCGGCGTGCTCGGTGATGAGTTGCGGACCCGGCGCGATGCCCTGGATCATCAGCGCGCCGAGCAGCAGCGCCATGACGGCATCGCCGGGAATGCCGAGACTCATCGTCGGGATGAAGTCGACCTGCGTCTTCGAATGCGACGCCGCCTCGGGGCTCGCGACGCCTTCGAGCGCCCCGTGGCCAAAGCGCTCAGGCGTCTTCGATATGCGCCGCTCGAGCGCGTACGCGATGAACGTGGTGATCGTCGGGCCCGTTCCCGGCATCGCGCCGAACAGCGTCCCGACGAGCGTGCCGCGCAGCATCGGCAGGAACGATTGCTTCAACTCCTTCCGGCTCGGCCGCATGTCGCGCAGGCGCACCTTCGTCTCGGTGCCGATGAAGTGAATCCGGTTCACGCTGCGCAGGAAGTCCGCGACGCCGAAAAGCCCGAGCGCCAGCGCGACGAGCTCGACGCGGTCGGAGAGCTCCGGAAAGCCGAACGCGAAGCGGATCACGCCGCTGTTGACGTCGGTGCCGACGA
>JAICLP010000200.1 GCA_025925475.1 Burkholderiales bacterium
GTCGCGAAAGTCGTCGACGCCGCGAAGTCGGCCAAGGCTGCCGGCGCAACCCGCTTCTGCATGGGCGCCGCATGGCGCGGTCCGAAGGAGCGCGATCTCGCGCCGGTGCTCGACATGGTCGCCGCCGTCAAGGCGCTGGGCCTCGAGACGTGCTGCACGCTCGGCATGCTGAAGGATGGCCAGGCTGCGCAACTCAAAGCGGCGGGTCTCGACTACTACAACCACAACCTCGATACGGCGCCCGAGTTCTACGGCGACATCGTATCGACGCGCGATTACGAGGACCGGCTCGATACACTCGAACGCGTGCGCGAGGCCGGGCTTCGCGTCTGCTGCGGCGGCATCGTCGGCATGGGCGAATCGCGGCGTCACCGTGCCGGCCTCATCGCGCAGCTTGCAAGGCTTTCGCCGCAACCCGAATCGGTGCCGATCAACCATCTCGTGCAGGTCGAGGGCACGCCGCTGCACGCGCGCCTGCACGGCGAGGCGGCGCTCGATCCGCTCGAATTCGTGCGCACGATTGCCGTCGCACGGATCGCGATGCCGCGCGCGATGATCCGCTTGTCCGCGGGGCGACGCGAGTTCGGCGAGGCGGTGCAGGCGCTTTGCTATTTCGCCGGCGCGAATTCGATCTTTCACGGCGATCGGCTGCTGACGACCGGCAATCCCGACGTCGAAGCCGACCGCGCGCTCTTCGACAAGCTCGGACTCGTCGCGATGCCCGCGACCTAGCGCGTGCCCGTCACGCGCTGATCGAAGACGTCCATGCTCGCCGAGCTCGACGCAGCGCTTGGAGAGCGCCGCGCGAGCGGCCTGATGCGCGAGCGTCGCGTGATCGACAGCGCGCAAGGTCCTAGCGTACGGATCGGCGAGCGCGAGTTCATCGCGTTCGCGAGCAACGATTACCTGGGCCTTGCCAACGCGCCCGAGCTCGTCGATGCGCTTTGCCACGCGGCCCGCGCGTGGGGAGTGGGTGCCGGTGCATCCCACCTGATCGTCGGCCATCAGCGGCCTCATGAATTGCTCGAGCAGGAGCTCGCGGACTACGTCGCACCGTGCGAAGGCGCCCGCGCGCTGATGCTCTCGAGCGGGTATCTCGCGAACCTCGCGATCCTGACGGCGCTCGCCGGCCGCAACGATGCGATCTTTGCCGATCGACTCAATCACGCGTGCCTGACCGACGGTGCGCTGCTGTCGCGCGCGACGCTGACACGTTATCCGCACTGCGACGTCCACGCGCTTCGCGAGGCGCTGGCGACGACGCAAGCGCGGCGCCGCTTCATCGTCACCGACGCCGTTTTCAGCATGGACGGCGACATCGCGCCGCTGCCCGAGCTCCTGGCGGTGGCACACGCGCACGATGCATGGCTCGTCGTCGACGACGCGCACGGATTCGGCGTGCTGGGCGGCGGCCGCGGGTCGCTCGCGCATTTCGGTCTTTCTTCCGAGCGCATCGTCTACATGGGCACGCTCGGCAAGGCGGCGGGCGTTGCGGGCGCGTTCATCGCTGCGCATCCGCTCGTGATCGAAACCCTCGTGCAGACGGCGCGACCTTACATCTACACGACGGCTGCGCCGGCCGCGCTCGCGGAGACGTTGCGTACCGCGCTGCGCTGCATTCGCGACGGTGACGCGCGCCGCGCGCAGCTCGGGACGCTGATCGCGGCCTTTCGCGCGCGCGCCGAAGCGCTGCCGTGGACGCTGCTCGCATCGTCGACACCGATTCAGCCATTGGTGGTCGGCGAGGTCGAGACGGCGGTGCGCGTCAGCGAGGCGCTCGCCGCCCGCAGCATCCTCGTTCCGGCGATCCGGCCGCCGACCGTGCCGGCCGGCACGGCGCGGCTTCGCATTTCGCTGTCCGCGGCGCATACGCTCGACGACGTCGACGCGCTCGCGCGTGCTCTCTCAGAGGTAGCGGCCGATGCATGACATCGAAGATCCCGCCACGCTCGCTTCGCTCGCCGCTCCCCAGGGGGCTGACCAGTCGCTCGGGGCGGCCCATCGCGACTGGAGTCGCATTGCACCGCTGCACGTCGAGGCGCAAGGCCGCGGCGAGCCGCTCGTGCTGTTGCACGGGTTCGCGATGCATTCGGGGCTCTTCGCGCCAATCCTGCCGGCACTGGCGCGCCGCCATCGCGTGCACCTCGTCGATCTTCCCGGGCACGGCCACTCGCCGCCGATCGAGCCGTTCGACCTGCGATCGCTCGCGAACATCGTCGACGCTGCGATCGATGCACCGAAGGTGACGGTCATCGGGTGGTCGCTCGGAGGGCAGCTCGCGCTGCAATGGGCATCGATGCGGCCCGACCGCGTCGCGAAGCTCGTGCTCGTCGCGACGACGCCATCGTTCGTCGTGCGCGACGACTGGCCGCATGCGATGACGACCGAAATGCTTTCGCGCTTCGGCGACGAGTTGCGCGCGTCCTGTCGGCTGACGCTTTCGCGCTTTCTCGCGCTGCAGGTGCACGGCAGCGACGAAGGGCGCGCGACGCTCGTGATGCTGCGCCAGCGCCTGTTCGAGCGCCGCGAGCCCTCGCCGGCGGCGCTCGACGCCGCACTCAATGTGCTGCTGCGAACCGACCTGCGGCCGGTGCTGTCTCGCATCAGGGCGCCGACGCTCGTGATCGGCGGCGATCGCGACACACTCGTGCCGATCGCCGCGACGCGCGCGCTTGCCGCTGTGCTGCCCCACGCATCGCATGTGACGATCGGCGGCGCGGCACATGCGCCTTTCCTGTCGCACTCCAAGGCGTTCGAAGACGCGTTGCTGCCTTTCGTCGATGGCTGAGCCGACCTTTCCAGCACCCGATCCGCGCGACGTCGATCCCGCGGCCGTCCGCCGTGGATTCGCGCGCGCCGTCGCCACGTACGACACCGGGGCCGCGCTGCAGCGCGAGATCGGCGCGAGGATGATGGAACGGCTCGATTACGTGAAGCTCGCGCCGACGACGATTCTCGACGCCGGCTGCGGCACCGGCGAGGCGATTGGTGACCTCGGCGTCCGCTTCGCGGGGGCGCGCGTGGTCGCGTTCGACGTCGCGCTGCCGATGGTGGTCGCGGCGCGGCATCGCGTGCAGGCCGGGCGAAGCGCCTTTCGCAAGCTGCTGCACCCGTTCGCGCCGCGCGGCGGCGTCGCTGCGGCATTCGTCTGCGCCGACATCAACAGGCTGCCGTTCGCCGGCGTCAGCTGCAATCTCGTCTGGAGCAATCTCGCGCTGCAGTGGGTGAACGACCTGCCGCGTGCGTTCGCCGAGTTCCGGCGTGTGCTGAAGGTCGGCGGCCTGCTGACGTTCACGACGTTCGGTCCCGACACGCTGCGCGAGGTGCGCCGCGCGTTCGCCGGCCTCGACGGCCACACGCACACCAGTCGCTTCGTCGACATGCACGACATCGGCGACATGCTCGTCCATGCGGGCTTCGCCGATCCGGTGATGGACATGGAGCAGGTGACGCTCACCTATGAAACGCCGAAGGCGCTGCTCGACGAGCTGAAGGTGATCGGTGCAACGAACCGAACCCGCGGCCGGCCGGTGGGATTGATGGGACGTGCGCGCTTCGGACGCGCGCTTTCGCGCCTCGAGGCGTTGCGGCGCGACGGGCGCATTCCGGCGACGTACGAAGTGGTGTACGGGCATGCGTGGAAGGGCGAGCCGCGCACGTCGCCCGAGGGGCACGCGATCGTGAAGTTCCAGCGCAAATGAGCGCTGCAGAGCCGCCTCAAAGCGCGAATTCCACCCCCCCGGGGGGCAGCGATGCGGCGAAGCCGCGAGCGTGGGGGGAACATACAAGCGCCATCTTCGTCACCGGCACCGATACGGGGATCGGCAAGACGTGGATCGCGGCGGCGCTGTTGCGCTCGCTTTGCGCCGCCGGCTTTCGCGCGGTGGGCATGAAGCCCGTCGCGGCCGGATTCGCGCCCGGCACGAGCGTGAACGACGACGTCAGCGCGCTGTGCGACGCAGGCAACGTCGACGCGCCGCTCGATTTGCGCAACCCCTATCCGTTTGCCGAACCGGCGGCGCCGCATCTCGTCGCGGCAGCGGCCGGCGTGACGATCGACATCGCGCGCATCGGCGATGCGTACGCTCGATTGCGCGCGCGCGCCGGTGCGCTCGTCGTCGAAGGTGCTGGCGGCGCGCTCGTGCCGATCGATCGAACGCACGACATGCTCGACATCGCCGCCGCGCTCGCGCTTCCGGTGCTGCTCGTTGTCGGAATGCGCCTCGGCTGCCTCAATCATGCGCTGCTGACCGCGCTCGCCGTGCAGCGGCGCGGACTCGTGCTTGCCGGATGGATCGCCAATGCATTGCCGCCCCGCATGGCGCTCGTCGAGCGCAACGTCGATACGCTGACCGAGCGGCTGGGCCTCGCTCCGATCGCCATTGTGGGTCCCGGCGAGCAACCCTCTTTCGACGCGACACGACTCGCGATGCTCGGCTTTGCGCGATGAGCGCTGGCTTCCGTGCTAACATCGGTGTCCTTCGAAAAGCGCGCGTCGCCCGACGCGCGTTTTTTCCGCGCGCGACTTGCAGCCGCCAGGCGTGGCGACGCCACGTCGTGAACGAGGACAAGCATGGTGTTTAAACGAACGGAATTCGCGCGGTGGCATCGCTTTGCCGCAATGGCCGCATCGCTCGTCTTGCCGGGTATCGCGTTCGCGGTACCCCCGTGGTACTTCCAGACTCCCGTCACGCCGATCGCGCAGGACATCATCACGCTGCACGACCTGATCTTCTGGATCTGCGTCGTCATCTTCATCGGCGTGTTCGGCACGATGTTCTACTCGCTGTTCAAGCATCGGAAGTCCGTCGGCCACAAGGCGGAGCAATTCCATGAGAACACCGCGGTCGAGATCATCTGGACCGTCATCCCGTTCCTGATCCTGCTCTTCATGGCGTGGCCCGCCACGAAGACGATCCTCGCCGCGCACGACACGGCCGCGCCGGACATGACGATCAAGGTCACCGGCTACCAGTGGAAGTGGAACTACGATTACGTGCAGGAGGGCTTCGGCTACTACTCGACGCTTGCGACGCCGCTCGACCAGATCGAGGGACGCGCGCCGAAGGACGAGCATTACTTGCTCGAGGTCGACAATCCGCTCGTCGTCCCGGTCGACACGAAGGTGCGCGTGCTGGTCACGGCGAACGACGTCATCCATTCGTGGTGGGTGCCGGCGTTCGGCATCAAGCAGGATGCGATTCCGGGCTTCGTCCGCGACACGTGGTTCCGCGCCGAGAAGGTCGGCATCTACCGCGGGCAGTGCGCCGAGCTCTGCGGCAAGGAGCACGGCTTCATGCCGGTCGTCGTCGAAGTGAAGTCGAAGGACGATTACGCGAAGTGGCTTGCCGAGCAAAAGCAGAAGCTCGGCGCGGGTGCCGAAGCGGCCAACAAGGTCTGGGATCTGAAGGACCTCGTCGCGCACGGCGAGCAGGTCTTCAACTCGAATTGCGCCGCGTGCCACCAGGCGAGCGGCACCGGCAACAGCGCGATCGGCGCGCCGGCGCTCGTCGGCGACAAGGTCGTGCTCGGTCCCGAGCAGCATCAGATCGACGTCGTGCTGAACGGGCAGACCGATGGCGTCGTCCAGAAGGCGCCAACCGGCGGCAAGATGCCGTCGTGGGCGCAGCTTTCGGACGTCGACATCGCGTCGGCGATCACGTACACGCGCAACGCGTGGGGCAACAAGGCCGAGCAGAACGTCGTCCAGCCGTCGGCCGTGAAGGCCGAGCGGAAATAGCGCCAAGGAGTTTGCAATGTCGAGCATCCCCCACGATGTCGTAGTCGGCGGCATTCCTCACGATGGGCACGCGCATCACCCGAAGGGGATCATGCGCTGGATCACGACGACGAACCACAAGGACATCGGCACGATGTACCTGTGGTTCTCGTTCACGATGTTCCTGGTCGGCGGCGTGATGGCGCTCACCATCCGCAGCGAGCTCTTCCAGCCGGGCCTGCAGATCGTCAATCCCGAGTTCTTCAACTCGATGACGACGCTGCACGGGCTGATCATGATCTTCGGCGCGCTGATGCCCGGCGCCGTCGGCTTCGCGAACTGGCTGATCCCGATGCAGGTCGGCGCACCCGACATGGCGTTCGCGCGGATGAACAACTGGAGCTTCTGGCTCCTGCCGCCCGCGGCGTTCATGCTGATCCTGTCGCTGTTCATGCCCGGCGGCGCCGCATCGGGCGGCTGGACGCTCTATCCGCCGCTCACCGTCGA
>JAICLP010000142.1 GCA_025925475.1 Burkholderiales bacterium
CACGTCATCCGCGGCGTCGACCTCGACGTCGCGCGCGGCGAGCGCATCGCGATCATCGGCGCCAGCGGATCGGGCAAGAGCACGATCCTCCGCTGCGTCAATTTCATGGAGATGCCGAGCGACGGAACGATCGAGCTCGACGGCAAGGTACTGGGCACCGAGCGGCGCGGCAACGGAGGAACGCCGGAGCGCCGGTATTCGGAAGCCGAGCTTTGCGACGTGCGCACGCGCGTCGGCATGGTCTTCCAGCAGTTCAACCTGTTCCCGCACATGACGGCGCTCGAGAACGTCATGGAGGGCCTGCTCTCGGTCAAGCACGTGCAGAAGCGCAACGCGCGTGCGCGGGGCATCGAACAGCTGGCGAAGGTCGGGTTGCAGGACAAGCTCGATGCGTACCCCGGCAAGCTGTCCGGCGGCCAGCAGCAGCGCGTCGCCATCGCCCGTGCACTCGCGATGGAGCCCGAGGTGCTGCTCTTCGACGAGCCGACCTCGTCGCTCGACCCCGAGCTCGTGGGAGAAGTCCTGCGGGTGATCCACGCGCTCGCCGACGAAGGCCGCACGATGCTGCTCGTCACGCACGAGCTCGGATTCGCGTACCACTTCGCCGATCGCGTCGTGTTCATCGCCGATGGCGTCGTCCACGAAACGGGGACGCCCGACGAGGTGCTCAAGAATCCGAAGCGCGAGCGCACGCGCGCGTTTCTCGCCGGCTTCACCGAGCGCGCGTTCTAGCCCAGCCCAGAACCTTCGATGAAGATCACCGGCGTGCAGGTGCTCGAATTCCGTCGCCGGCTCGACGGGCGGTCGTGGAATCCGAGCTTTCGCTGGACCGAGCGACGCGCGCCGCTTCTCGTCATCGAGACGGATGTGGGCGCCGTCGGCATCGGCGAGGCGTGGTCGCGCCAGCCGCTGATCGAGCGCGTCCTCGACGATCTCGCCGATCGCTGTGCGCCGGCGCTCCTCGGCCGCGATCCGTTGTCCCTGACGCCGCTCGTCGCAGCCGTCGCGGTGCGCGAGGCGGATTGGGTCGCCGCCGCGTCAGCGAGCGCCATCGACATGGCCGCCTGGGATCTTATGGCGCAGGCCAAGGGCGAGCCCTTGTGGCGCGCGCTGGGCGGCACCGTGGGGCGCGTGCATGTCTACGCAAGCGGGGGCCTCTATCGCGATGGCGCGACGTTGGATGACCTCGCGCACGAATTCGCGGGCTACGCCGCCCGCGGCTTCACCGCGATGAAGATGAAGGTGGGCGGCCTCGCGCTCGACGCCGACATCGCCCGGGTGCGCGCCGTGCGTAGCGCAATCGGCGATGCGACGCTATGGGTCGACGCCGTCAATCAGCTCACTCCGAGTACCGCGCCGCAGTGGTGTCAGGCGCTCGCGCGCTTCGACGTCGCGGCGATCCAGGCACCGCTCGCTTTCGCCGATGTCACGGGAATGGCCCAAATCAACCGGTCGCTGATGCCGGTCGTCGCGACCGAGGCCGAGCATCGGGAGAACGCGTTTCGCGCGCTGCTCGACGCGGATGCCGTCACGTATCTCCAATACTGCCTGGGCCTTTGCGGCGGATTCACCGGTGCAGCACGGCTCGACGACGCTGCCTCGCAACATCGCGTGCGCACGACGCCACAATGCTTTTCCACGGCGGTGATGCAGGCTGCGAGCCTTCATTTCGGCGCCGCGCGCGACAACGTCGCCGCCGCCGAATATCATCGCTTTCACGATCACCTCGCGGCATGCCTGCCAGCGGCGATGCGGACGATCGAATCGGGATTCGTCGAGCTCGACGACGCGCCCGGACTGGGCGTTCGCGAGCCCGCATTGGGTGAACAGCCATGCGGCGGCGAGGTTCTTCTGCACCGGCACGTCATCGCGCAAAATCCGGGTTGAACACATGAATGCATCCGCTACGACCGCCAGCGCGCAAGGCTATGTCCCCGACCCGCGCAACGATCGCGTGCTGGTCTACGTCGACGGGCGATTCGTTCCGCGCAACGAGGCCGTCGTCTCGATCTTCGACAGCGGGTTCGCGCTTGGCGACGGGGTCTGGGAGGGTTTGCGCCTGGTGAATGGCCACCTCGTCTCGCTCGACCGGCATCTTGCGCGTCTCTACGAGGGCGCGAGTGCGATCGCGCTGGACATGGGACTGTCGCGTGACGCGATGGCCGATGCGATCCGCGCGACGCTCGATCGCAACGGCATGACCGACGGCGTGCATGTGCGGCTGATGGTGACGCGTGGACTGAAGACGACGCCGAACCAGGATCCGCGATTCGCCGTGGGCCGGCCGACGATCGTCATCGTCGCCGAATACAAGACGCCCAGTCCCGACAGCAAGGCAAAGGGGCTCGCGCTGTTCACATCGACGTTTCGCTGCAGCGCGCCGGACGTTTTCGACCTGCGCCTCAACAGCCACAGTCGCCTCAACCTGATCCAGGCGTTGATCCAGGCGATCAATGCCGGCGCCGACGAGGCGCTGATGCTCGATCCGAACGGCTTCGTCGCGAGCTGCAATTCCACGAATTTCTTCATCGTGCGCGGCGAAGAGTTGTGGACGTCGACGGGACGCTACAGCTTCAACGGAATCACGCGCGGCAACGTGATCGAGCTTTATCGCCAAAACGGCGGCATCGTCCGCGAGCAGGATTTCACGCTGGCGCAGGTCTACGCGGCCGACGAGGCGTTCGCCACCGGCACGCTCGGCGGCGTCACTCCGGTGATTCGCGTCGATGGTCGCGTCATTGGAACCGGCCGGCCGGGCGCGATCACCGTCAGGGTTGGCGACATGTACCGGGCAGCGAGCGCGACGCTCTGAAGCACGTTGACCGTGCGATTCGACATGGCGCATCGACCGGTCCGCAGTTAAGCGGTCGCTTGCGCAATCGCGCGGGCGCGTCTAGATTCGCGGTCGCGGAAAACTTCCGACCATCCCCAGGAGAACATTGATGAAAGCCATTGGCTGGCTGCTTTCGCTCGCACTCGCCGCCGCCGCTCCGCTTGCCTCGGCGCAATCAGGACCGGTGCCGATCTTCGGGCTCGTCGAGCTGTCGGGCACGGGCACGACGTCCGGCACGATGTTCGACAACGGCGTCAAGCTCGCGGTCAAGGAGATCAACGCGAGCGGTGGCATCCTCGGCCGCAAGGTCGAATACACGTCGCTCGACACCCAGTCGCAGCCGCAGGTCGCGAAGGCGCTCGCGCAGAAGGCGATCGACCAGGGCGCGTACATCGTGATGGGCCCCGTCTTCTCGGGCTCGATCCTCGTCAGCATGGCGGAGACGCAACGCGCCGAAGTGCCGAACTTCACCGGTGGCGAGGCCGCAGCCATCACGCAGAAGGGCGATCCCTACATCTTCCGCACGTCGTTCACGCAAACGACCGCGATGCCGAAGGTCGCGCGCTACCTCAAGGACACGATCAAGGCGAAGAACGTCTCGATCATCTGGGTCAACAACGACTTCGGCAAGGGTGGCCTCGACGTGATGCGCAAGGCGCTCGACACGCAAGGCATCAAGATCGCCGCCGAGATCTCGACCGATCCCGGACAGCTCGACTTCTCGGGGGCGGTGCTGAAGGCGAAGCAGGCGAACGCCGACGCGCTCTTCGTCTACACGAACGAAGAGGAAGCCGCGCGGGCGCTGCGCGAGTTGCGCAAGCAGGGCTACGACAAGCCGATCGTCGGCGAGACGGTGTTGACGAGCCAGAAGGTCATCGAACTCGCCGGCGACGCGGCGAACGGCGCGACCGCGCACGTCGGACTCACGGCCGATGCGCCACAACCGACGATCAGGAAGTTCGACGCGGCGTTCCAGAAGGAATACCACGCGAAGTCCGATCACAACGGCATGAAGGGCTACAGCGCGATGTACATCGTGAAGGCCGTCACCGAGAAGATCGGCAAATTCGACCAGAAGGCGTTCGCGAAGGCGATGCATGGACTGCACCTGTCGGCGAAGGAGTACCCGGGCGTGCTCCTCGACGTGACGTTCGACGACCATGGCGACCTCGATCGCGAAAGCTTCATGACGAAGGTCGAGAACGGCAAGCAGGTCGTGACGGCGACGTTGCCGGCGGCTTCGGCGAAATGACCGTCACGATGCACGCTGTGCGAGCGTGATGCAGGCGCAATCCACGTTCGGCATTGCGGGCCTCCTCGGCTGGCCGGTCGCGCACTCGCGCTCGCCGGTGATCCACAACCACTGGCTCGCGCGGTACGGGATCCTCGGGCGCTACGTGCTGTTCGGCGTGGCGCCCGAGTCGCTGGCGTCCGCGGTGAAAGGACTGTCCGTGTTGCGGCTTCGCGGCTGCAACGTGACGACGCCTCACAAGCAGGCGGTGATGGCGCTTCTCGACGACGTCGATCCGCTCGCGAAATCGATCGGCGCCGTCAACACGATCGTCGTCGGCGACGACGGCTCCCTTCGCGGCTACAACAACGACGGCAACGGCTTCGTGCAGAGCGTGCGCGACGCGCAACCGTCATGGCGACCGGACAGCGGGCCGATCGCGATCATCGGCGCCGGCGGCGCGGCGCGCGCGGTGATCGCCAGTCTCGCCGCGCAGGGCGCCGGCGAGATCCGCGTCGTCAATCGTACGTTCGAGCGCGCGAAGGCACTCCAGGATGCGTTCGGGCCGCCGATTGCCGCCGTGCGGTGGAACGATCGCGAGCGCGCGCTCGACGGCGTTGCGCTGGCCGTGAACGCGACGAACCAGGGAATGGAGGGGCAGCCGGCGCTCGACATCGCGCTCACGCATCTCCCAGCGCAGGCGACTGTCGCCGATCTCGTTTACGTGCCGCGCGAGACACCGTTCCTGCAGGCCGCGCGCGTGCGCGGCAATGCGACGCTGAACGGACTCGGCATGCTGCTGAACCAGGCGCGTCCGGCGTTTAACGCCTGGTTCGGCGTCATGCCACAGATCACGCCGGAGCTGATCCGCGCCGTCGAAGCGACGTTCACCTCGGCCTGAAGGGCCGCCTTGAGCGACGAGGCGCGGTCTGCGAGGCAGCGTGGGGCAATCGCGTCTCGCGGAAAGCAGCCTAGGCGCTGATCGAAACCGGCGTGCGGCCCTCGAGGTGCGCGACGCCGAGCGCCGCGAGCGCTTCGTCCTCGTCATCCGACAGCCCGCTCACCGCGACGGCGCCGGCTGCGATGCCGTCGATTCGTACCGGCAAGCCGCCACCGAAACCGACGTAGCGCGGATCGCCGTAGAACGCGACATCCGTACCCTTCGCGCGGAGCGTTTCTCCGAGCACGCGCGTGGGACGATTAAGACGCGCCGCGGTGAACGCCTTGTTGATGGCGAGCGGACCGGATGCGATCAGCGCCCCATCGCAGCGGACGAACGCGATCAACTCGCCATGCGCATCGGCGATCGCGATCGCGGCGCTGCGGCCCTTCGCTTCGACGGCGCGGCGGACGATGTCGAGCGCGTCGAGAACGTCGCAATGGGCAAGTGCCGGCTGCGCGCCGGCATGGCCCCCCCACGCTCGCGGCTGCGCCACTTCGCTGCCCCCGGAGGGGGCGGAATTCGCGCCTTGGCGCGGCCCGGCGGCGCTCACGACTACAGCGCCTCGAACCGCGAATCCTCGAGCGACGCCGCGTAGCCGTCGATCGCCTCGTTCACCTTGCGCCAGCTGGGCAGCGCCTTCATCGACGTCAGCCACCGCTTGACGTTCGGGTACGCGCCGTAGTCGCAGCGAATGACATCGCCGAGCGCGATGAACGGCGCCGCGAAATAATCGGCGATCGTGATCGCATCCCCGCAGAGGTAGCGGTTCGCACCGAGCACATGCGTGTCCATCACCTTCATCCAGCCGCGCGCTCGCTCGCGTCCCCACGAAAGCGTCGCCGCCTGCACCGCCGGATCCTCGCGCTTGAACATCGGCAGGACCTGCGGATAGACGAAGCCGTACGTGAAATCGCGGCTCATCTGCGTGTTGATCCAGTCCATCCGCTCGTTCACGCGCGCACGCTGCCGAAGCGCCTTCGGATACGCGGGCGAGTCGATCGTGTCGGCGAGATACTTGAGGATGGCCGAGCTTTCCGTGAGACGGAAATCGCCGTCCTCCAGCACCGGCACCATGTGGCTCGGATTGATCGCGAGGAACTCGTCCTTGTACTGAACGCCGGTGAAGATGTCGACGAGCTCGAAGTCGACCCTGGCGGCGTTTTCGGCAGCGAACAGCATGATCGGCCGGCACGTCGTCGACGCCGGGTGGTAGTAGACCTTCATGGCGCTTCCCTCCTCGTCTTGCGCGTCAACGCGCGCGGGGTGAATGACGCAATGAATCGCGAGCTTCGCACGGATCGCCACTGCATCAAGCGGCACGGGCGAGCGACGCCTGCATCCGGCGGATCAGCACGTCGATCAGGTCCTGACCGTTCGGCGACTTGAGCCGCTTCTCGCGCAACGCGCGCACGAGCTCGGGCTTCGCGATCGAGCGGTAGTCGGCACGGATCAGGATGCCGGCGATCGCGCGCTGCACGTCGAGCGTCTTCGCCACGGGGAACAGGCGGGTCAGCGTCTCGAGGCTCTCGTGGTCGGACACGGGCTGCAGCGCCAGCGTATCGAGCGCGCGAACTTGTGCATCCACGTCGCTCATCCGCGCAATGCGCAGCGCCACGCCGCGCAATTCGTCGACGTCCGCAATCGGCCGATGCTTCAAATAAACCTGCGCGAGGGCAACGTCGTGTTCGCGTGCGCTCGTCAGCGCACCGACGACCTGACTCCGCGCGCCGCGGCTGCCCGCGCACGCGAGGAGTGCCGCATGGCCGATGTCGGTTGCCTTCGCTTCGCGGCGGAAAGCAGCCAGCGCGGGCTCCAGCCCATGGTCGGCATTCAGCGTGCACGCCAGGTCGACATCCGCGGTATCGATGGTGTTTCGCGCATAAAGGTCGCTTACGAGCCGCGCAAGCTCGGCTTGCCGCTCCGAGGCGGAAAGCCAGCCGAAGCGCAACGCGAGCGTGATCATCCGCGCGCGAACGGACGGCTCGTCGGCATCGCGTGCGAACGCGAGCCAGCGGTTCTTCGCCGAGGTGTCCGTCGCAATGTCGTCGAGCGCCTTCGCAACCGCCGCCGACCGCGCAGCGTCGTCGAACGACGTCGCATACTTTTCGAGCGGGTCGAGGAATGCGCGTACCTCCGCCATGTCGCGACCGAGCAGCGCATGCACGAACGCAACCCGCTGCTCGCCCGACACGCGATCGTCCACGAACTGGCACATGTCGCGCCGATAACCGGCCTGTGGGTCGGCGTCGGTCGCGCCGCTCGCGACGGTCATCGAGCTCGCCGCGAAGACCTGCAGCAGCTTTTCGCTCGGACGTCCGGTGCCGATTGCCGGCGTCGCAGCCGCCTTGAAGTAGCGCTCGAGCATCGGGCCGGCCTTGGCGCCAAGCGGCGCTTTCGACGAAAAGCCGTAGATGACCGGAACGTCCTTGAAGATCATCCGCATCTTGTCGCGGTTGCTGTCGGCGTGCTGCGCAATCAGCAGTTGCGCGACGCGCTCCGCATCGGCGGCCGAATGGCCGGACCGCAACAGCGCGCGCACCAGTTCGGCCGACGCATTCGAGAGCTTGTCGGAGTTCAGCGTGTTGCAGCCGAAGAGGTACACCTCCTTCAACTGCGAAAACAGTCCAGGGCACGAATCGCTGCACGAGACGCGCTCCATCTCGTCGACGGGCAGCGATTCGCGAGCATCGACGCGGTCGGAATAGAACTCGTCGCCGCCGTCGAAGTGGCCGGAGATCAGCAGCACGTCGCAGCGCACGCCAGCGCGGCACGCCGATGCGAGCCAGTCGGGCCGGCCGCGTTCGACCAGCTCGACGAAGTCGTACTGGTCTGCCGGCAGATTGCGGCGGAACGTCTCCTTCTCGTCGGCGGAGTTGACGGTGATCGTGCACACCGTCTTGCGTTGCGCCTGAGCACTATGCGCGACCAGCGCCGCGAGCAGCACG
>JAICLP010000038.1 GCA_025925475.1 Burkholderiales bacterium
AGGATGTTCGGCCGTTCGGCCCGCCTGCTTGCCACGCTCGTCCTCCTTTGCACCTGCACAGCCGTTGCTGCACAATCGATTGTGCCAAGCCGGGCGGTCGAGCGCAAGCGGGGGATATCGTGCAAGAATCCGTCACCTCCGGAACGTGACCCGCGCATGCGCAAGCGCAAATCGACGATCTACGATCTCGCCCAGCTCGCCGGGGTCTCCGCCTCCACGGTGAGCGCCGTGCTGAGCGGCAACTGGAAGGAGCGGCGCATCGCCGAGGCCACGGCGAAAAAGGTCGAGCGCCTGGCCGCGGCGCAGCGGTACACGGTCAACCGGCAGGCGAGCGGCCTGCGCAAGAACCGTTCGGGACTGATCGGCATGATCATCCCGATGCACGACAACCGCTTCTTCAGCAGCATGTCGCAAGCATTCGAGCGGCTCGCGCGCGAGCGGCACTGGTACCCGATCGTGGTCAGCACGCTGCGCGATCCGGCATTGGAGCTCGGGACCGTGCGCACGCTGATCTCGTATCAGATCGAATACCTGGTCGTTGCCGGCGCGACCGATCCCGATTCGGTGAGCCGCGAATGCCGGCGCCATGGCGTCGCGCACGTCAACGTCGACCTGCCCGGCACGAGGGCGACGTCCGTCATCAGCGACAACTACTGGGGCGCGCAGCAACTGACGCAGGCGCTGATCGACCGCTCGAAGCCGACGCGATCGCGCCTGCGCAACAAGGCGCATTTCGTCGGCGGCATCGCAACCGACCATGCGACGAGACGACGGATGGAAGGCTTTGCCGACGTCGTCACGACGCGCTTCGGCCACGTCGACGACGACCAGATCGACGCGTGCGGGTACGAAGGCACGCTCGCGGAAGCGGCCGTGCGTTCGCTCCATGTGCGCATCGGCGGCCTGCCACGGGCGTTATTCATCAACTCGACGATCGCGCTCGAAGGCGTCGTCCGGTTTCTGAAGACGCTGCCCGCCGACGAGCTCGCGCGCTGCGCGTTCGGATGCTACGACTGGGACCCGTTCGCGAGCGTGCTGAGCTTCCCGCTGCTGATGGTGCGCCAGAACGTCGAGGGACTGCTCGGCGAGGCGTTTCGGATCATCGATTCGAAGTCGTTCGGCGATAAGCGCCTGATCGAGATCAAGCCCGATTTGTTGTTCGCGCACGACGTGGCCGCCGTTTCGACGTGGTCGCCGCTGCCTGCATCCATAGGCGTGGCCTGATCGGCGTCAGCCGCTGCTCGGCAGCAGCGTCAACTCGGGCCGCGGCTTGTCGCGCAGGCTGCCATCCGGCAGCGTGCGCTGGCATTCGTCGAAGATCCGAGCGTTGCACGCCGCGCATTTCGCCGAATCGAGCTTCGCGTAGATCGCCGCGAGCGCAATGTCCTTCGTGACGAATACGTGATCGCGGCCGATCGCGTCGAGATAGCCGCCCCGGTGGAGCAGCGCGAGAACTTCGGGTCGCATCTTGCAGAGGTAGAGCTCGATGCCGCCCTCGCGCAACTGTCGCGCGAGATTCGCAAGGAGCTCGGCGCCTGCGGTGTCGATCAGGTTGACACCGGTGCCGATCAGAAGGACGTGACGCGCCGCCGGGCATTGCGCACGCGCGGCCTCGATCTCGTCGCGAATGTGCTCGACCGAGCCGAAAAACAGCGCCCCGTCGATGCGCAGCATGTCGAGCTGCGGGCAGAGCGGTGCGGCGGGGCTGGTGCGGCGAAAGCGGCGCTGCTGCGACGGATCGGGGGCCACGCGCAGCACGAGCGGGTGCGTCGCCCAGTTGAGATAGACGAGCAGCGACGCGAGGACGCCGACGAGAATCGCGACTTCGAGCCGGATCGTCAGCGTCGCGACGAACGTGATCGCGAGCGTCAGCGCATCCGCACGGCTCGTGCGCCAGACGCGGCGCATCGCGTTCATGTCGATCAGTCCGATGGCGACGATGAAGAGCACCGCGGCCATCGAGGCGACCGGCAGGTAGCCCGCGAGCGGACGCACGAGCAGCAGTATCGCGAGCAGCAGGACGCCGGAAAAGACGCAGGCGAGGGGGGTGCGCGCGCCCGCTTCGTAATTCGCCCCGGTCCGGTTGAACGAGCCGGACGTCGGATAGCTCGACGTGAACGCGCCGACGATGTTCGCGAGGCCCTGGCCGATGAATTCCTGGTTGCCATCGATGCGCTGACCTGATCGGAGCGCGACGGCGCGCGCGCTCGAAATCGCTTCCGACAGACCAATCACGGTCAGCGCGAGCGCGATCGGCGCAAGCGCCTGCCACGTATGCAGCGACATCTCGGGCGTCGACAGCGGCGGCACCGCTGAGGGCAACGCGCCGATCGTCGGCACGTGCGCGAGGCCGGCCAGGGAAAGTCCCCATGCGAAGAGCGCGCCGGCCACGATGCCCGTCAGCATGTACGGCACGCGCGGCATTGCCTTGCGGCCGACGATCGACGCGACGAGCGTGAACATACCGACGGCAAGCACCCACGGATCGGCTGCGCCGAGGTGAGTCGCGAAATCGCGCAGCCCGGCGATGAAGCTCGCCTGCTGCGGGACGTCGATGCCGAAGAAGTTGCGCAGTTGCGCGCCGATGATCAAGAGGCCGGCGCCGGCGGTGAAGCCGATCACGACCGAGGTCGAGATGAAATTGACGAGCGAGCCGAGGCGTGCGACGCCGAGGCCGAGCTTGATGATGCCGACCATCAGGTTCAGCGTGAGCACGATCGCGACGTAGCTCGGCGAGAACGGCACGGCAATGGCGCTCACCGTGGCGAACACCATCAGCGACGTCGCGTTCGTCGGACCCGACATCAGGTGCCACGACGAGCCCCATAGCGCGCCGACGATCGCCGGCAGCATCGAGCCGTAGAGGCCGTATTCGGGCGGCATCCCCGCGAGCGTTGCATACGCGACGCCCTGCGGCAGCACCATCACCGCACCGACGAGGCCTGCGAGCAGATCGGCGCGCAGCGTCTCGCGATCGACGCGATTGCGCCAGGCGAGAAACGGGAAGAGCTTCAGCGCGATCGGCGGCACGATGCGCGCAGGACCCGGCAACCGGGAATCAGAGCTTGCCCTTCCACGGAACCACGAGATGCTCGACGTAGCGCATCAGCAGGTCGAACAGATAGGCGACCACGCCGATCACGATGATGCCCATGATCACGACATCGGTGCGCAGGAAGTTCGACGCGTTCAGCACCATCTGGCCGAGGCCGACGGTCGCGGCAACCATTTCCGCGGCGACGAGCGTCGTCCAGCCGAAGCCGATCGCGATGCGCATGCCGGTCATGATCTCGGGCATGGCGGCGGGGATCACGACGTGCCAGATCACCTGCCACTTCGACGCGCCCATCGAGTAGGCGGCGTTGATCTGCTCGATGGTGACGCCGCGCACGCCGGCGCGCGCCGCCATCGCGAGCGGCGCGAAGCATGCGAGGTAGATCAGCACGATCTTCGCCGTCTCGTCGATGCCGAACCAGATCACGATCAGCGGCAGGTAGGCGAGCGGCGGCAACGGCCGGTAGAACTCGATTGGCGGATCGAACACGCCGCGCGCGATTCGCGACACGCCCATTGCAATGCCGACGGGCACCGCCGTGACGACCGCGAGCACGAACGCCGCGAATACACGGTAGAGGCTCCACCAGAAATGATCGAGCAGCGGCTTGCCGCCCTGGATGTCGCCGCGCCACGCCTCGCCGAAGCTCGTGAAGATCTTCTCGGGCGTCGGCAGGAACAGGTCCTTGATCCAGCCGAGATGCGTCGCGATCCACCACAGCACGAGCAGCGAGACGACGGTGACGACGCTGATCAGCGTGCTCGATCCCTCGCCGGGCACGCTGTAGCCCTTGATGGCACGAAGGCCGCTGCCTTCGCTCGCATCGCGCGCCGCGTTGGCGCCGACCGCTTCGGGCGCGACGATGTCCCGCGCAGGTGCATTGGGAATCGAACTCATGCCGCCTCGCGCTCGTCGTGAAGCGACGAATGGATCAGTTGCAGCACTTCCTCGCGCAGCGCGATGAATCGCGCATCCGACTTGACCTTGCGCGCATCCTTGCATTCGACGAACTGGCGGCCGAAATCGATCTTGTAGCGATGCGCGATGCGTCCGGGCGACGGCGTCATCACGATCAGGTCGGTCGCGAGGAACAGCGCTTCCTCGACGCTGTGCGTGATGAAGAAGAACATCTTGCGCGTCGCCTGCCACAGGTAAAGGATCAGCTCCTGGATCTGCTCGCGCGTCAGCGCATCGAGCGCGCCGAGCGGCTCGTCCATCAGCATCACCTCCGGGTCGCTCGCGAGCGCGCGCGCGAGGCCGACGCGCTGCTGCATGCCGCCCGAGATCTGGTAGACCGGATACGTCGCGAATTTTTCGAGCCCGACGAGCTTCAGCTTGTCGATCGCGATCGCCCGGCGCTTGCCGCGCGGCACGCCGCGCATCCGCAACCCGAACTCGACGTTCTCGGCGACGTTGAGCCACGGCATCAGCGCGTGCTTCTGGAATACGACGCCGCGCTCGGCGCCCGGGCCTGTCACCGGTCGTCCGTCGAGCACGATGTCGCCGGCCGAAGGCTGCATGAAGCCGGCGATGCACGACAGAAGCGTCGTCTTGCCGCAGCCCGACGCACCGAGCGCGACGACGAAATCGCCGGGATCGAGGCCGAGATTGACGTTCGACAGCGCGACCGTCGAACGGCCGGACGTGCCGGCGTACTTGACGCTGACGTTGCGGATTTCGAGCTTGCTCAAGGAGGGCTGCCGGTGACCGAACAGCCCGCAAGATTACCGCGGCGGCGGCGCAGGCGCGAGCGATTTCGCGCGAGCCGTACCTCGCGACGCGACGACGTGCCTGCCGGTCAGCTCGAGAGTCGGACTGCCTGCTGCAGCGGGCAGCCGGACGCCCGGCGAGGGCCGGTGGCGCCCGGACGCCGCATACGAATTAGCCACATCGGCTTCATGAGCGGCGCGAGTTCGGGATGCTGGAGCGACTGCGCGGTTGCGGCAACGGTCGCCTGGACGCGCGCTTCGTCGTGCCGGTTGTAGCCGCTCTATTCGACGAGCACCGCCGAGGCAAAAAAATCGGGACGTCCACGACGTCCCGATCTCGGTACGCTTCGGTCATCGGCACGTTCATCACGTCCCGATTTTGGTGCGCCGCGAAGGGCGCGACCGCTACTTCATCGCATCCTTGACGTACTGATCGGTGACGACTGCCGAGTAGTCGGGGAGCGTCTTCTCGATCTGCTTCTGCGACAGCTCGAACTTCGACGTCGCTTCGAGCGCCTTCGCGGCGATGGCGTTCTTGCCGCCGCCGAGCCACTTGCTGTTCTGCTCGGCGAGCGTCGGGAAACGATAGAGCGCCATGCCTTCCGGCACGCTTTCCGGCTTTGCGCCCGACCACTTCGCGACGGCCTTGACCTCCGGCGAGTCGGGCGTCCACTTGGCCTTGTTCTCGCGATATTTCTCGTCGGCCGCGGCCAGCACCTTGACGAACTTCACCATGAAATCGTGGTGATCCTTCGCCCAGTTCTTGTTGACGACATAGCCGTCGAACGTCGCCTTGCCGGTCTCGGCCGACAGCTTGCCCGACGTCATGATCACCTTACCGTCCTTCTTGACCTCGGAGAGGACTGGATCCCAGATCCACGTCGCCTGGATGTCGCCGCGCTGCCATGCGGCACGGACTTCCGGCGGACGCATGTTCAGGATCTGCACGTCCTTCGGATCGATGCCCGCCTGCTCCAGCGCGACCATCGTGTGGAAGTGCGTGGTCGAGTTGAACGGCATCGCGATCTTCTTGCCCTTCAGGTCCTTGATGCTGTTGATGCCCGAGCCGTTCTTCGCGACGAGCGCTTCGGCATCTCCGATGTCGTCGAGAATCCAGAACAGCTCGAACGGCTCGCCGCGCGAGACCGCCGCCGCGATGCCCGCTGAGCCGACTTCGCCGATCTGGACGGCGCCAGAAGCCATCGCCTTGATCACCTCGCCGCCGCCGCCGAACTGCTTCCAATTGATCTTGTAGCCGGTCGCCTTCTCGAGGTCCTTCGCATCCTGCGAGACGCGGTACGGGTCAAGCATGTCCTGGTAGGCGATCGTCACTTCCTTCTGCTGCGCCATGGCGGCGCTCGCGGCGAACGCGAGCGCAACGCCGACGAACCAGAGCCGTTTCATACTCCCTCCTGGTGGAATTGGGGGGTGAAGCCTAGAGCGAAGAGACCGTCTTGCGCAAGATCTCCGTGATCTGATCGATGTGCTGCCGCTCGGCGATGAACGGCGGCGCCACGAGCGCCGAGTCGCCGGTGTTCTTGAGGTTGAGCCCGTTGTCGAAGAGCTTCTTCTGCAGCGCGTTCCCGCGCCGGCCGGGCGCGCCGTCGGATTCGATGTCGATGGTCGCGAACAGGCCGTAGCCGCGGATGTCGGTGACGTTCCCCGTGCCCTTGAGCGAGAACATCGCGTCCTGGAAGTAGGGCGAGAGCTCCCGGGCGCGCTCGAACAGGCCCTCGTTGCGGTAGATGTCGAGCGTCGCGAGACCCGCGGCGCACGCCGCCGGGTGGCCGGAATACGTGTAGCCGTGGAAGAACTCGATCGCGCCGGCCTGCGCCGCCGTCATGATCGCGTCGTGCACGCGGTCCGAGATCGCCACGGCGCCCATCGGCTGCGCCGCATTCGTGAGTGCCTTCGCCATCGTCATCATGTCGGGCATGACGCCGAAGCTTTGCGCAGCGAACGGCTGGCCGGTGCGGCCGAAGCCGGTGATCACCTCGTCGAACACGAGCAGGATCCCGTGCTGGTCGCAGATCGCGCGCAGCCGCTCGAGGTAGCCCTTCGGCGGCACGATGCAGCCGGCGGAGCCTGCGATCGGCTCGACGAAGCAGGCGGCGATGTTCTCCGCGCCGTAAAGGTTCACGAAGCGCGTGAGGTCGTCGGCCAGCTCGGCCCCGTGCTCGCCCTGGCCCGGCACGTACCGATTCGCGTCCAGATGCGTGTGCCGCATGTGAACCACGCCGGCAACGCCAGGGCCGTAGCGGCGACGGTTGTTGACGATCCCCGAGAGCGCCACGCCGCCGAAATTGACGCCGTGGTAGGCGCGCTCGCGCGAGACGAACATCGTGCGGCCGGTCTGCCCTCGCGCCTGGTGATAGGCGAGCGCCGCCTTCATCGCGGTGTCGATCGCCTCCGAGCCGGAATTGACGAAGAAGATGTGCTTGAGATCGCCCGGCGTCAGCTCGGCAACGCGGGAGGCGAGCTCGAAGCTCTTCGGGTGACCGCGCAGGAACGGCGCGAAGTCGAGCTCGCCAAGCTGGCGATGCACGGCTTCGGCGATCTCCTTGCGGCAGTGGCCGGCGGCGACGCAGAAGAGGCCCGACGACGCGTCGATGATCTTGTCGCCGCGGTCGTTGTAGTAGTACATGCCTTCCGCGCGCACGATCATGCGTGGATCGGACTTGAAGTCGCGGTTCGGCGTGAACGGCATCCACAGCTCGTCGAGCGACAGCGGCTTTTGCGCGGGTTGATTGCGAAGCGTGAATTCGGAGTGGCCCATATCAGGTATCGGGTATCAGAGGACGGGGATCAGAGGGTCGGCGACGGGCAATCGGCCTGCCCATGGCGCCAGTTGCTTCATCATATGCCTTTCGAGCGCCAAGCCGTGGCGCGTACAAGGAGCCAGACAGCACTTGCCGAATGGGCCAGCGCCGCGTGCGCTTCTCGGCGCCACTGATCCCTGATGCCTGCTAACTGATACCCGACAATGTGGAACCACCTCATCCACCTCTCCTTCCAGAGCAAGGTCGGCCTGCAGGCGCAGATCCGGGAGATGCTCGTCGCGGCGATCCTCGACGGTCACATTCCGGTGGGCGTCGCGCTGCCGTCGACGCGCGTGCTGGCGGCGCAGCTCGGCGTCGCGCGCAACACGGTGGCGCTCGCCTACGAGCTGCTGGTGAACGAGGGCTACCTGCTCACCAGGAGTCGCAGCGGCCACTACGTCAACCCCGAAATCGTCGCCGGACGCGTCGCCTTGCCGCGACCGCCGGCGCCGGGTGAGGCGCAGGCGCAAGTCGACTGGGTGCCGCGACTGCGCGGTGCGGTTTCGGCACAGCGCAACATCGTGAAGCCGCGCGACTGGCAGCGCTTCCCGTATCCATTCATCTACGGCCAGTTCGACCCGGCGCTTCTGCCGATTCCCGGATGGCGCGAGTGCAGCCTGCAGGCGAGCTCGGTCTCGGAGGTCCGCGGCTGGGCCGGCGACCTGATCGATGCCGACGACGCGCTGCTGATCGAGCAGATCCAGACGCGGCTGCTCGTGCGTCGCGGCGTCTTCGCGGCGCCGGACGAAATCCTCGTCACCGTCGGCGCGCAGCACGCGCTGTTCCTGCTCGCGACGCTGCTCGTCGACAGCCATACGACGATCGGCATCGAGAACCCCGGTTATCCGGATGCGCGCAACATCTTCGCGTCGCGCACAAGGAACGTCGTGCCGCTCCCGCTCGACGACGGCGGGCTGGCGCTGGGGCCGGCGCTCGACACGTGCGATTACGTCTATCTGACGCCATCGCACCAATGTCCGACGAACGTCACGATGCCGCTCCCCCGCCGCGAGATGCTCCTTCGCTGGGCGCAGGCGAACGATCGGATCCTGATCGAGGACGACTACGAGATCGAGCTCGGACTCGAAGGCCAGGCGCAGCCTGCATTGACGAGCCTCGATCGCAGCGGCCACGTCGTCTACGTGAGCAGCCTGTCGAAGACGCTGGCGCCGGGCATCCGCAGCGGCTTCATCGTTGCGAGCCGCGAGCTGATCCGCGAATTGCGTGCATTGCGCCGGCTCATGCTGCGCCATCCGGCTGCGAACAACGAACGGTCGGTGGGGCTCTTTCTCGCGATGGGCCATCACGATGCGCTGCTGCGCCGCCTGCGCCAAGCGTACGCGGAGCGCTCGCGCATCATGGCGGCGGCGCTCGCCGCGCATCTGCCCGACGTGCGCTTTTCGACGGTCGCTGGCGCGTCCTCGTTCTGGCTGCGCTTCCCCGAGCACATCGACACGCGTGCGCTTGCGACGACGGCCGCGGCGAAGGGCGTGCTGATCGAGCCCGGTGACGTCTTCTTCGTCGCTGCGGCAGAGGCGACGGTGCCGACGAATTACGCGCGGCTCGGGTTCGCGTCGATCGATGCCGCGCGGATCGACGCGGGTATCGCGGCCCTGGCTTCCACCTGCGCGGAGCTGGCCGCCGTCTGACACCACTGCGCGTACGACACTGGCCCTAGCGGCGACCCAGCGCTGCGCGTAATCTCGCGCGCATCCTTTCCTGGCGAGATGGCGCATGCGCATCGGCGTTCCGAAGGAGATCAAGGTCCTCGAAAATCGCGTCGGTCTCACACCGGGCTCGGTACGCGAGCTCGTCCATCATGGCCATGCGGTCGTCGTCGAGCACGATGCGGGGATCGGCATCGGCGTTCACGACGCCGACTACACGCGCGAAGGGGCGACGATCGCGGCACATGCGGCCGACATCCATGCGTCGTCGGAAATGATCGTCAAGGTCAAGGAGCCGCAGGCGGTCGAGCGCGCGATGCTGCGGCCCGGGCAGATTGTTTTCACCTACCTGCATCTCGCGCCCGATCCCGAACAGACGCGCGAGCTCGTCGCGAGCAACGCCATCTGCATCGCATACGAAACGGTCACGTCGGCGAATGGCGGATTGCCGCTGCTCGCGCCGATGTCCGAAGTCGCGGGGCGTCTCGCGGTGCAGGCCGGCGCGCACTTTCTCGAGAAGCCGCATGGCGGCAAGGGTGTGCTGCTCGGCGGCGTGCCGGGTGTGCCGCCAGCCTCGGTCGTCGTGATCGGCGGCGGCGTCGTCGGCACGCACGCGATCGAGATCGCGCTCGGCATGGGGGCGCGCGTCACGGTGATCGATCGCAGCGTCGACGTGCTGAAGCGGTTGTGGACGCAGTACGGTCCGTCGTTGCAGACGGTGTTCTCGACGGCGGAAGCGGTCGAGCGCCACGTCGCCGGCGCCGATCTCGTCATCGGCGGCGTGCTGATCGCGGGGGCCGAGGCGCCGAAGGTCGTCACGCGCGCGATGATTTCGAAGATGCAAGCCGGCTCCGTCGTCGTCGACGTGGCGATCGACCAGGGCGGCTGCTTCGAGACGTCGCATGCGACGACGCACGCCGATCCGACGTACGTCGTCGATGGCGTCGTTCACTATTGCGTCGCCAACATGCCAGGCGGCGTGCCCCGCACGTCGACGTTCGCGCTCAACAACGTGACGCTGCCGTTCGTCGTCGCGATCGCCGACAAGGGCTGGAAGCGTGCGCTGACCGAGGACGAGCATCTGCGCCAGGGACTGAACGTCGCGTACGGCAAGGTGACGTGCGCGCCGGTCGCGCAGGCACAGAACTATGCGTGGACCGATCCGGCGTCGTTGCTCGCCTGAATTGATCGGCTCGCCGTCAGGGCTCGCGCAGAGCAGCGCGGCTGGCCTCACTGCGCTTCCCGCACTGGCCCTAGTCGCTCCGTGTGACTTGCCGCAAAATCACGAGTTCGAGTCCACGAGGTGCATGCGATGAACACGATGACCGAATCCAGGAATCTCGCGGTGCAGGGCCGTCAGAAAATGACCCCGTCCGAGGCGTTCGTCGAGACGCTCGTTGCACAAGGCGTCAAGGACGTTTTCGGCATCGTCGGCTCGGCCTACATGGATGCGCTCGACCTTTTCCCGGCAGCCGGCATCCGCTTCATCTCGGTCGCGCACGAGCAGGGCGGCGGGCACATGGCCGACGGTTACTCGCGCGTGTCGGGACGACACGGCGTGTGCATCGCGCAGAACGGTCCCGGCATCACCAACTTCGTCACATCGATCGCCGCGGCCTATTGGGCGCACTCGCCGGTCGTGATGATCACGCCGGAGACCGGCTCGATGACGCTCGGCCTCGGCGGCTTCCAGGAGACCGAGCAGATGCCGATCTTCTCGAAGATCACCAAGTACCAGGCGAACGTGAACAACAAGGCGCGAATGGCCGAGCTCACGAGCCGCGCGTTCGACCGCGCGATGCTCGAGATGGGACCGACGCAGGTCAACATCCCGCGCGATTTCTTCTACGGCGACATCGAATGCGAGATTCCGCGGCCGCTTTCGATCGAGCGCGGCGCGGGCGGCGAGAAGAGTCTCGACGAAGCGGCGGCGCTGCTCGCGCAGGCGAAGTTCCCGGTGATGCTGGCCGGCGGCGGCATCGTCATGGGCGGTGCGGAAGGCGATGCCGTGAAGCTCGCCGAGTTGCTGCAGACACCGGTATGCACGAGCTATCTGCACAACGACGCCTTCCCGGCGCGCCATCCGCTCTGGTGCGGTCCGCTCGGCTACCAGGGATCGAAGGCGGCGATGAAGCTGATGGCGAAGGCCGACGTCGTGCTCGCGCTTGGCACGCGCCTCGGGCCGTTCGGGACGCTGCCGCAGCACGGACTCGACTACTGGCCGAAGGACGCGCGGATCATCCAGATCGACGCCGATCCGAAGATGCTCGGTCTCGTGAAGTCGATCTCCGTCGGCATTTGCGCCGACGCAGGCGCTGCGGCGCGCGCACTCGTCGCCCGCTTGCAGGACAAGGACCTCGCATCGAGTGCGAATCGCGATGCGCGGCTCGCGGCGTTGCGCGACGAAAAGAGCGCGTGGGAGCGCGAGCTCGATGCGTGGACGCAGGAAAAGGATCGCTGGTCGGTCGAAGTGAGTGCGCAGTCGTCGCACATGCATCCGCGGCAGATGCTGCGCGAGCTCGAGCGCGCGATGCCCGACGGCGCGATGGTGTCGACCGACATCGGCAACATCTGCTCGGTGTCGAACAGCTACCTGCGTTTCGACCGCACGCGCTCGATGTTCGCCGCGATGAGCTTCGGCAACTGCGGCTACGCGTTTCCGACGATCATCGGCGCGAAGGTCGCGGCGCCCGACCGCCCGGCGATCGCGTATGTCGGCGATGGCGCATGGGGCATGAGCTTCGGTGAACTGCAAACCTGCGTGCGCGAGAACATCCCGGTCACCGCCGTCGTATTCAACAACGGCCAGTGGGGCGCCGAGAAGAAGAACCACGTCGACTTCTACAACAATCGCTTCATCGGCGTGAACCTCGACAGGCAGCCGTCGTGGGCGGTGGTCGCGCAGGCGATGGGCGCCGAGGGCGTGCGCGTCGAGAATGCATCGGACGTCGGTCCCGCACTGCGCAACGCCGTGGCGGCGCAGCGGGAAGGCAAGACGACGGTGCTCGAGATGATGGTGACGCGCGAACTCGGCGATCCGTTCCGCCGCGACGCGCTGTCGCTGCCCGTGCGTCACCTCGCGAAGTACAAGGCGACGGCAGCAAAATGAACCGAAATGGGGTCAGAGACGAATTTCGTGACGAGACCGTGCGCATCGCGGTACTGCGCTCGGAAAGTCGTTTCCGACCCCGCTGCTACGGCTCGAAGGTGATGAACATCGCGGAGGTCCAGACCTTCGCGTCGTCGATCTGACGCGCCAGGAAATAGATCGGCCGGTGTCCGTGTCGGCCGTTCCTCGGCGCGACCTCGAGCGTTCCCCCGATTTCGCGTGGCATCGGCTGATCGGAGAGGCGCTCGAGCGCGACGAACATCTCGACGCCGGGTAGATTCCTGCGCATCCGGTTCGCGGCGAGCAGGTCGGCCCCGTCGGCCTGCCATTCGAAGTGCGGGCAGTGCACGAACGGATTCCCGTCGAGCGCGTTGCCGACCTTGACGTAGCCGTCGATCGTTCCCTCGACGCGAATCACCGCGCCGGCAAGGCCGGTGATGTCGATCTCGATCGCATCGGCGTCGCCATAGGTGCCGCTCGCAAAGCCGATCTCGGTCGCGCTCCTGCGCCAGCAGTTTTCCTCGACGTGCTCGAAGCCGCGTGCTTCGAACGCATTGATGACGCCGTTCGTCACGCTGATCGTGCCCTTCCATTCGGCGGATCGATAGCGGTCCTTGACCCGCGCGCCGCCGAAGCGAAGCCGAATCCGGCGCGTTGAGTACCCGTACTCTTCGTGCAGGTCGCGCTGCCAGAACATGCCTTCGTCGTCGAATGCGGCGACGTGATCCCAGCCGGCATCGCCGAGGAAGCGATAGGCGATGCGAGCCGGCCCGCGATGGGCGAATTCGTCACCCTGGCGATATTGGCCGCACCGCGTGAGTCCGACCGTTCGCTCGCCGGTCGTCGCCCATGTGTGCCGCGCGCGAAGCGCGCGCGCGATCGACGGTCGATCGAGACGTTCCGCGAGGACGCCGGTGACGCAACCCTTCGTGCCGAACACCGCGGTGCCAGGAACCCCGCCGCCGCAGCGGCCGCGATGCTCGTCACCGGCCGCCGAGGCGCCGAGCTTGTAGCCGCGCTGCATCGCCTCCTCGTAGAGCCATCCGAAATGACCCCACGATGACCCGATCTCGATCAGGCGCTCGAGCTTCGGGTAATGCCAATCGAGGATGCAGCGGCGGCCGCCGACGTGCGGAATCAGCAGATGTCCCTCGGGATCGTCGCAATACGCGGCCCACAATTCCTCGAGCGGCCATGCACCGGGCTCGATCGCATCGGCACCCTTCATGTCCTCGTTCCATTCGAACGAGCGCACGTGCGTACCGTCGGCGAGAAACGGAAATTCGGGCGTTCTGCCGTGCAAAAACACGACGTTGTGGTCGCCGCCGGCGCAGGAGCTGCCGCACCATTCGGTGCCGGGGAACGCGACGAAGCTTCCGTCGCGGTTGATCTCCTCGATGAGCTCGACCGTGCGGTCCCATCGCTCCTTCGTGATGTTGAAATCGTTGTGCGCGAACGCGAGGACGTCGAGGCCCGATATGTCGCGTCCGTACGTCAGGTTGTAGCGCGTATCGTTGGTGCCGATCGTGTCGTCCGAATGAACGTGCAGGTCGGCGTAATAGGCGCGTGCGACGTCGAGGTCGCGATCGAGCGTCACGTAGAAGGCGCCGGGGGCGACATCGCGATAGCCGGCAAGGCTTGCGGAGACGGCGAGCTCGCCCGGCCGGTCGGTGGGCAAGTCGTCGAGCGCCAGCACCGCCCAGCCTTCGCGCGGCACGTCGTGCGCCTTGCGGTACACGGTCGTGCCATCGAGCGTTGCCAGCACCTCGAAGCTTGCGCTCGAAAGATCGCGGCAGGTATTGCCCCAGAGGTCCTCGGCGCGTACGCGCACGACGAGCGGCTCGCCGGCGCGAACGAGCCTCGATGCGGCCATCAGCACTTTCGCCGGTCGCCCCGGGACGATGTCGAGCACGATGTCACCCGGCACCGCAGCGAAGCGCGACGTGCCGAGCGGATCGACGTAACAGCGAAAGCGGAACCCTTTCTCGACGAACGTCTGCACCCGCGTTCCCGGGCCGCCCAGCCGCCGATCACCGAGACGAAGCACGATGTGATCCCCGGCCTTCAAGTACCCATCGACGGTATCGACGATCACTGCTTTCTGGAACGGCCGCTCGTGTCCTTTCTGGTCGAACCGTACCTTCAGCGACTGCACGGTCGCCGGGCTTTGTCCCGGCACGAGCGGACCCGCGTGATACTCGGCCGAGACGTAATTCGCGCCCTTCGGATCGCTCGTCTGGAACAGCGCCCAGTCGGAGTAGAACTTGAACGTCGCCTTGAACCAGGCGCCGTCGGCCATGCCCGATGCGCCGATTTCATAGTCGAGCACGATCTCGGTCCATTCGCCGGCGACGAGCGTATCGACATTGCACGTGACCTGGCCGAGGAATGGCATCCGCTTGGTGTGCGCGTACAGGCCTTCCGGCGCGAAGTGCTCTCCGAGGCGATTGCGCAATTCAGCCTCGCTTCGCGCGAGGTCGTTCAGGTCGCGTTTCATCCGGGATCCCTGTCGTTCACTTGGCTGCTGCCGCAATATGGTCGAACGGCCATGGCGCGCTCGGGTCCCAGACCGGGACGCCCATGAACGCGTACCACGGCACCATGACGCAGACGCCGTACGCGATCGCGATCAGCACGGACACCCATCCGACCTTGGCGTAATCGGTCATCGAAAACGTGCCGCTCGAGTACGCGATGACGGCAGCGGTGATCTGCGTCGGCAGGATGTAGGCGAACGTATCGGTGTCGGCGACGAGCATCGTGAACGACACCGGATGCAGGCCGAGCGCGGGCGCCATCGCGATCAGGATCGGCGCGAGCATCGCGATCGCCGCGACGTTCGACAGCATTCCGAGGCGCATCACGTGCGTGCCGGCCATCAGAAGCGGCAGCACGATCCACCAGGGGCGCCCGACGGTGACAGGATGGAGCAGGTCGGCAAGCCATTGCGCAAGACCGGTCTTGCCCATCGCATCGGACATCGACAATGCGCCGGCCAGCAGCAGCAACGTGCCCCAGATCGTGCGCTCCTGGATCTCCTTCCACTTGTAGCCGAAGAGACCGGGGACGAAGAGGACCGCGAGGCCGATCAGTGCGGCGTTGTGCGATGCGATGCCGATCTGCTTCTCGAATGCCCACAGCAGCGCGACGAGCGCGAACGCGGCGAGGATCAGCCACTCGCCCTGCTGCATTGGCGGCATCTCCCGATATTGCTGCTCGATTGCCTGCTGCCCGCCGCGCGCCGTCACGCCGCGCGTGCGGAAGTAGTGCTGCACCCACCACTGCGTGATGACGAACATGCCGAGGTAGGGCCATTGCAGCGTGAACCACTGCCAGTAGGAGATCCCGAAGCCGTGCTTCGCGACCAGGCTCACGATGATGTAGTTCGGCAGATGCGCGGTGAGGATGCACATGCCGCTGATCATCGAGCCATAGACGAGCGACTGGATGACGATCGCCTTCTTCGCGTTGCGCTCGCGCTCGCTGTCGCCGAAGAAACGGGTGATGCCATTTATCACCGGCAGCAGCGTCGCGGCCCGCGCATTCGCTGCAGGAATGATGAACGAGAGGAGCAGATTCACCGCGAACATCGACCAGATGACGCCGTTGACGCTCGCCGCGCGGAAGCGGTGCAGCAGCGACAGCGCAAGCCGCCGGTCGAGCCCGGCGACCTGCATGATCGCGGCGAATATGAATGCCGCGAGGCACAGGAACACGACCGGCGTCACGAAGCCGCTCGCTGCGGCGGGGAAGGGCTTGACCGCGTTGGTGAGCACAAGCAGCATCGGGATCAGAAGCCCCGATACGCCGACCGGGACCGCTTCGAAGATCCACATGACACAGGCCCATACCATGACGGCGAATGCGGCCTTTCCGGCGACCGACAGCCCGGCCGGCGTTGGCATCAGGAACAGGATCGCGAGGAGCGCGCTCCAGGCAAGGCAGAACCCGATGAGCGCCTTGGCGGGACTTCGTCCCGAGGCCCTGGCGTTGCGCAGCCAGTTGGCGACGAAGCCGTCGGATACGCCGATCTCGGCCGCGGAATCCATGACAGAGCTCATCAGTAGTACCCCCACGCTCGCGGCTTCGCCGCCTCGCGCTCGACGCGATCCGCGGCTATAGTTATTTTTTATTTCACCATAGCGAACGGCGATGTCTGTCGGCCAGCCGACATTGGACGCAATGAATGGATATGAGCTGTCCCGGCGAACGCAGGGTGAGGGTCCCGGTTCGCGCGGCCTGGACACGCCGAGGGTAGCGCGCTGATCGCATCCGATTTCCTCGGAAGCCTCGATCACGCCGATCGCGACGCGCTGCTCGCTTCCGGCGTTCGCCGGACGTTCGCCAAGGACGAATTCGTGTTTCGCGTCGGCGACACCGGCGCGCGTGTCTACTTCCTCGAATCCGGCCGCGTCAGGATCGACCAGCCGGCCGAGGTCGGGCGCGACGTCATTCTCTGGTACTGCCTGCCGGGCGACATCTTCGGCCTCGCCGAAGCGGCAGGCGGCGGCGAGCGAGCGGTGAGCGCGCGTGCGTGCGATGCGTGCAGCGTGCTCGTGGTCGCGCAGGAGGCGTTCCGTCGCTTCGTCGCGTCACGCCCGGGCGCGGCGCTGCTCGCGATCCAGGTTCTGTCGGCGCCTGCGCGGCCTTTCCGATGTCATGGCGAATCTCGTCGCCGACGACGTCGATACGCGCATCGCGAAACTGATCCTG
>JAICLP010000076.1 GCA_025925475.1 Burkholderiales bacterium
CTTTTCGCCACCGGCGCGTTCCTGATCTTCGCGCTTGTCCTCTACATGCGCTCGAAGTTCAACACGTCCGCCGATTTCTGGACGCTGATGGTGCCGACGATCATCCAGGGCGCGGCGGTCGCGATCTTCTTCATCCCCCTCGTGTCGCTTAGCCTGTCGGGCCTCGCGCCAAACCGGATTCCGTCGGCGTCCGGTCTCTTCAACTTCGCGCGCATCACCGCGGGCTCGTTCGGCACGTCGATCGCGACGACGTTCTGGGACCATCGCGCGACGCTGCATCATGCAGAGCTCGTCGAGAAGATCGGCGCCATTCCCGCGAGCCAGGCGCTTGCTGCCATGCAGGCGAATGGACTCACCCCCGAGCAGAGCTACGCGGCGCTCAACCGCCTCGTCGACCAGCAGGCGTTCATGCTGTCTGCGAACGACGTGTTCTACGTTTCGGCATTGCTGTTCCTTGCGCTGATCGGTGTCGTATGGCTCGCACGCCCCGCCAAGGGTGCGGCGGAGGCCGGTGAAGCGGCGGCGGGTGCGCATTGATGCCATGACCGGCGCGGCGAGCGACGTTGTCGGTGTCTGGCTGTCGACCGATGGCCGGATGCGCGTGGATCTGAAAGCGGACGGCACGTTCGACGAGGCTCGCGCGGGCAGCGCACGCACATTTCACGGCGTGTGGCGAAGCGACGGATTGCGCGTCCACTTTCGCGATCCGGCCACCGGCTACGAGGCGAGCGGCGAGCTCCGTGACGGCGTGCTGCACGCCGACGGCGTCGAATTCCGCAAGACCGCCGGAATCAGCGCCGGTGCTGCGACGGACGCCACTTGAGGAAGCGCCGCTCGAACATCGTGATGAGGCCGATGCCGGCCGTGGTGAACAGCGTGATCGACAGCAGCGCGGCGAACACCAGCGCGGTGTCGAGATTGAACTGTGCAGAAAGCACGAGCTGGCCGATGCCGCGGTTGCCGCCGATGAACTCGCCGACGATCGATCCGACGAGTGCGAGCGGAAACGCGACCTTCAGCGCATCGGTGATGTACGGCGTTGCGTGCATCAGCCGCACCATCGTGAACACGCGGTAGCGCGATCCCCCGGCGAGCCGGGCGAGATCGAGGATATCGGGCTCGATTTCACCGAGCCCCGTCAGCGAGTTGACGAAGATCGGAAACAGCGCCAGCAGGAACGCGAGCAGGATCTTCGACTCGACACCCAGTCCGAACCAGATGACGAACAGCGGTGCGATCGCGATCTTCGGGATGCTGTTGAACGCGGCGAGGAAGGGCATGATCACGCTCTTCACGCCTTCGACGTAGACGACGAGCAGCGCGAGCAGCACGCCGACGACCAGCGCGATCGCAAGTCCCGCGAGTGTGGTCATCGCCGTCACGGCGAGGCTTGCGACCTGCAGCATGAACGTCTCGGCGAAACGGCTCGCGATCACCGACGGGAGCGGCAGCACGTAATCGGGGATGTTCACGAGCGGCACCAGGAACTGCCACGCGAGCAGGAACGCGACGACCGCTGTCACGGAGCGCAGCGGCGCGAACGCGCCGGTCATGCGCGCTGGATGAACCGAAGCGGGGTCAGAGACGACTTTACGCATGCTGTTGCTCGCAGCTCGGCGGTTCGACGAAAGTCGTCTCCGGCCCCGGCCCGATGCCGTTGCGAACCCGTGCCGACAAGGCGATGAATCGCGGGTGCTCGAGCACCTTCACGTCGCGCGGCCGCGGCAGGTCCACCTTCACGATATCCTGGATGCGACCGGGTCGCGGCGTCATCACGACGATCGTGTCGGACAGCAGCACCGCCTCGGTGATGCTGTGCGTGACGAACAGCACCGTGTTGCGATTCGCGGCCCAGATCTTCTGCAGCTCGAAGGCCATCCGCTCGCGCGTCAGGACCTCGCGCGCGCCGAACGGCTCGTCCATCAGGATCCGCGGCGGGTTCATCAACAGCGCACGGCAGATCGCCGCGCGCTGCTGCTGAATCCGCCGCTGATCCTGATGGACGAGCCGTTCGGTGCGCTCGACGTGATGACGCGCGAGCGGATGGGGTTCGAGCTGCAGAAGATCTGGGCGGCGAGCCGCAACACGGTGCTGTTCGTCACGCACAGCATCAGCGAGGCGGTGCTGCTGTCGGACACGATCGTCGTGATGACGCCGCGCCCGGGACGCATCCAGGATGTGGTGAAGGTCGACCTGCCGCGGCCGCGCGACGTGTCGGTGCTCGAGCATCCACGTTTCATCGAATTGTCCGCGCGTGTGCGGGGCGGGATCGAAACGGGGTCGGAGACGATTTTGCAAGGCAAAGTCATGTCCGAGCCCAGTTCGGTTTTCACGCCGTGAACGCACCGGAAAAAATCGTCTCCGACCCCATTTCGGTGTCAAAGACTGTCGCCGACCCGATCGTCACGGTCGCCGACGACGCTGAACGTCCGCGTGCCTCGAAGGCACGGGGACCGATACGCTCGTTCACGGCGGTCGCCGTGTTTCTGCTCGCATGGCAATTCCTCGTGCCGCTCGTGCACGTTCCGGATTACGTGCTGCCGCTGCCCTCGGTGATCGCCAATCGCTTCGTCGAGACGTTCACGCTGCAGGTGGCGAATCTGGCCGTAACCGCGATGACGACGCTCGCCGGTCTCGCGATCGCGCTCGTCGTCGGCGTTCTGCTCGCGCTGCTCGTCGTCTACGTCGAAGGCGTGAAGAGCGTGGTCATGCCGTTCCTCGCCGCGTTCAACAGCATTCCGAAGATCGCGATCGCGCCGCTTTTCGTGATCTGGTTCGGTCTCGGCGCCGAATCCAAGATCCTGCTCGCGTTCCTCCTCGCTTTGTTTCCGATCTTCGTCAACTCGATGACGGGCCTGGGCGAGATCGAGCCCGACATCCTCGACCTGTCGCGCCTGGCCGGTGGATCGTCCTACCGCGTGTTCACGATGGTGCGGCTGATGCACGCGACGCCGTACATCACCGATGCGCTGAAGGTCGCGTTTCCGCTCGCGCTCGTCGGCTCGATCGTCGGCGAATTCATCGGCGGCAACCGCGGCATCGGTCAGCTGATCCTCGCCGCGCAATTCAACCTGGACACGCCGCTCGTGTTCGCGGCGCTGCTGTCGATCACCGTGTTCACGACGGCGGGGATCGGCGTCATCACGTTGTTCGAGCGGCGGTTCCTGAAGTGGCGGCCGTCGCAGCGCAGCCGCTAATCGGGTTCCCGGCGGAATTCGGTGCGATCGGCGTAGAGCGCGTCGCCGCGCAACTCGCCGGTCGCCTCGTAGCCGGTCGTCGGATCGCGGAAGTGCACGTTCGTGCCATCGCGCCGCCATACGCCGTGGAACGTGCGTCCGCTATCGGTCCGCAGTTCGTCGAACGTGCCGTCGGTCTTCAGGTGCACGCGCATCCGCCCGTCCGACGAAATCCAAACGCCTGCGAGGTCGGCCGCCATGGTCAATGCGCGCCGGCGGCGGCTTCGCCCGCGTGCGCCGATCCCCTGGCTGGCCGCGCGAGCCACACGACCGCAATGAGCGCGAGGAACAGAAGGGCCGAAACGAAGAACACGTCGTTCGCGGACAACATGAACGCCTGCTGGTCGACGAGGCGGTTCAGCGTCGCATAGCTCTGCTCGGGCGTGAGGCCGCTCGCCTGCATCGCCGAAAGCGCCTGTGCGGAGGCCGGGTTGGACCCGATCCGCTCGACGAGCTGCGCGTGATGCAGCGTCGCGCGATCGTCCCAGAACGTCGTCGTGATCGACGTTCCGAATGAACCCGCGGTGATCCGCGCGAAATTGAAGAGCCCCGACGCCGACGGGATCTTCTGTGCCGCGAGCCCGGACAGCGACAGCGTCACGAGCGGGATGAAGAACATCGCCATCGCCGCGCCCTGGATGATCGTCGGGATCATCAGCGTCCAGAAATCGGCCGACGTGTTGAACTTCGAGCGCATGTAAAGCACGAGTGCGAACACGATGAAGGCGCCGGTCACGAAGACGCGCGGATCGATCTTGTTGACCGTTCGCCCGACGAACGGTGTCAGCAGGATCGCGAGCAGTCCCACCGGCGCGAGCAGGATACCGGCATCGGTCGCCGTGTAGCCCATGTACTGCTGCAGCCACAGCGGCAGCAGTACGACGTTGCCGAAGAAGGCGCCGTACGCAAGCGACATGGCGAGCGAGCTCGTCCAGAAATTGCGCCTGGCGAAGAGCCGCAGGTCGACGACCGGATGGTCCTCGGTCAGCTCCCAGACGACGAAGATCGCGAAGCCGACGAGCGCCGTGATCGCGAGGATCGTGATCTGCGTCGAGCCGAACCAGTCGAGATCCTTGCCCTTGTCGAGCATGACCTGCAGCGCGCCGACCCACAGGATCAGAAGGCCGAGGCCGACCGCGTCGATCGGCAGCTTGTGCGTCGGCGTCTCGCGCGTCCGGTAAATGCCCCAGGTGACCGCCGCCGCGGCGAGGCCGACCGGCACGTTGATGTAGAAGATCCACGGCCACGAGATGTTGTCGGTGATCCAGCCGCCGAGCACCGGCCCCACGACGGGCGCGACGAGCGTCGTGATGCCCCATAGCGCGAGCGCCGTTCCGGCCTTCGCCTTCGGATAGCTCGACAGCAAAAGCGACTGCGACAGCGGAATCATCGGACCGGCGACCGCGCCCTGCACGACGCGAAACGCGATCAGAAGCCCGAGCGTCGGCGCGAGCGCGCAGAGGAACGAGGCGATCATGAACAGCAGCACCGACGCGATGAAGAGCCGCACCTGCCCGTAACGTTGCGTGAGCCAGCCGGTAAGCGGCAGCGAGATCGCGTTCGCGACGGCGAACGACGTGATCACCCACGTGCCCTGGTCGGGTGAGACGCCGAGATCGCCGGCGATCGCCGGAATCGACACGTTGGCAATCGACGTGTCGAGCACGTTCATGAACGTCGCGAGCGACAGCGCGACGGTTCCGAGCGCGAGCGTCCCACCGGTCAGCGATGCGGGTTCTGCTGCGGCGTTTGCAGCCGCCGTTACCGGTGGCCGCTTGCCTGCTGCCTTCGTCGTGTCGTTGCTCATGCCAGCTCCGGCGAAACGCTCAGGACTTCGATGCGGCGAGGTGCCGCGGCGCATTCGCCGTCGCCGGTGCGCGCGCAACATGGGCCGTGTTCGGAGGAGCCTCGCCGCCATTCACCGCCATGCGATCGTTCGCCGCAATGATCGCCTGCACGCGCTTGTTTGCCGCGGCGTCGACGGCGTCGTACACATCGGTCGTCAGCGGCGGTGTCGCCTGCGCGAGCTGCGGAAGGCGTTCGCCGTCACGGTCGTGCGTGTCGACGTCGACCTGCATCGACAGGCCGACCTGCAGCGGATGCGCGTCGAGCTCTTGTTGGTCGAGCGCGATCCGCACCGGCACGCGCTGGACGATCTTGATCCAGTTGCCGGTCGCATTCTGCGCGGGCAGCAGTGCGAACGCCGATCCGGTGCCGGCGCCGAAGCCGACGACCGTGCCGTGATAACGCACCTTGCCGCCATACAGATCGGCGGTCAGCGTCGCCGGCTGGCCGATGCGCATCGTCGCGAGCTGCGGCTCCTTGAAGTTCGCATCGACCCACACCTGGTCGAGCGGCACGACCGCCATCAGCGGCGCACCGGGCGCGACACGCTGGCCGAGTTGCACCGAACGCTTCGCAACATAACCCGACACCGGTGCGGGCAGCGTCGTACGCGCGACGTCGAGATACGCGTCGTGCACCTGCGCGGCGGCGGCGCGAACGTCCGGGTGATTCTCGACGGTCGTGCGATCGACGCGCGCCTGGTTCGCGGCCAGCTCCTGCCGGGTGGCCGCGAGCGCCGCCTTCGCGCTCGTCAGCGCATCGCGCGCATGCTGCAACTCCTCACCGGACACGGCGCCGGCGCTCGCGAGGCGTTGCCGGCGCGAGAGATCTTCGGCTGCGCGCGCGACGTCGGCGTTGCGCATGTCGACGTTGGCCTTCAGCTGCGCGGTCGTCGCGAACAGACCACGGACGTCGCGCACCGTCTTCGCGAGCTTCGCATCGGCCTGCTCGAGTGCGATCTTCGCGTCGGATGGGTCGAGCTCGACGAGCGCCGTTCCGGCCTTGACGAACTGTGTGTCCTCGGCCGCGATCTTCACGACCGTGCCCGCGATCTGCGGCGTGATCTGCACGACGTTGCCGCTCACGTACGCGTCGTCGGTCGACTGCTCGTAGCGCAGCACCAGCGACCAGTAGACGCCGTACGCGATGCCGATCAGCGCGAATGCGCCGACGACGATCGCGAGCCAGCGCTTGCGCGCGCCGTTCCCGTTCGTCTTGTTCTTCGGAGTGGACTTGGTATCGCTCATTGCGTTGTTCCCGTCATCGAAACTTGCGTGGTGGTTTGTCGAGACTGGTAGCCGCCGCCGAGCGCGCGCACCAGGTTGATCGAAAGCTCGAGCGCCCGCGCCTGCAGATCGGCATCGAGGCTTTGCTGCGCGAGCATTGGCTGTTCGGCGGAGAGCACCTGCAGGTAGTTCCCGAGGCCTTCGCGGTAGCGCAGCAGCGCGAGCTCATACGCTTCACGCGTCGTCGTCGCGGCGATCCGCTGTTGCGCGCGCTGTTCGTCGAGACTGCGGAACGACACCAGCTGATCGACGACTTCGCGCATTGCGTTCGCGAGCGCCTGGTTGTACTGCCCGACGGCAACGTCGTAATCGGCGTCCTTCCCGGCGAGTTCGGCGCGAAGGCGCCCGGCGTCGAAGATCGGCAGCGTCACCGCCGGCGTGACGCCGAGCGTGCGGCTGGCCGCCGACAGCAGGTTCGCGCTGCCGAGGCTTTGCAGACCGACGAACGCGAGCAGGTTGACGTTCGGATAGAACGCGGCCTTCTGCGCTGCGATGTCCTTGCTCGCCGCCTCGACACGCCAGCGCTGCGCGACGATGTCGGGCCTGCGGCCGATCAGTTCGGCGGGCACGTTCGACGGCAGCGAAACCTGCGTCAGCGCTGTCGCGGTCGGCCGTGAGATCGCGAGACCGCGATCGGGACCGGCGCCCATCAGCGCGGCGATCGCATTGCGCGCAAGCGCGATGCGTTCCTCGAGCGCAGCGATGTCTTCGCGCGTGGCGGGCAGCGCGGCCTCGGCCTGCTTCACTTCGAGCCGCGAGTCGATGCCGGCGGCATTGCGATCGCGCGTCAGCGCGGCGATCTTCTCGCGCGATGCCAGCGTCTGTCGTGCGACATCGAGCTGCAGATACGCGCGCTGCAACTGCACGTACGTTTGCGCGATGTTCGTCGACAGCGCGAGCCTCGCGGCGTACGCGTCGACTTCCGCGGCGCGGGCCCCGCCAAGTGCGGCCTCGTACGCCGAGCGGTTCTTGCCCCAGAAATCGATCTCCCACGACAGCGAAAGCTGCAAATCGGAAAGCGTTTGCGTCGTGCCGCCGAACGGCGGCGGAATGAGCCCGTGCTCGGGGAAACGCTCACGCGTCGTCGCTGCACTGGCATCGAGCCGCGGCGAAAGCCCGCTTTGGCTTTCTTGCGCGAGCGCCAGCGCCTTGTGCGTGCGCGCGGCGGCGATCGCAAGCGTCGGGCTGTCGGCGAGCGCTTCCTCGATCAGTCGGTCAAGTTGCGGATCTTCGAAGGCCTTCCACCAGTCGGTGCCGGGCCACGCGGCCGCGTCGATCTTCGCGCCGGCAAGCGCTCGCGTCGAAGCGAGGGCGTTCGGATCGCGCGATGTTGCCTGCGGCGCAAGGCCGTCCATGCTTGCGCAGCCGGCGAGGACCACGCAAACGAGCATGACGGCGGCACGTGAGATTCGAACGGGCATCGGATAACTCTCGGAATCAGAAGGGTATTTGCTTGGGCTATTGATGCCTAGGCAATTATCGGGCCGCAAAAAAATCAGCGATTGCCGAGCATCCGGTACAGCAGCGATTCGAGGAGCTTCGCGTCCTCTTCGCTGAAGCCGCGGAGGAACTGGGCCTGGACGCGGTCCTTGACGGCCACGAGCTGCGGGAACAGCGCCTTGCCCGCGACAGTCAGCTCGAGGTTCATCGCGCGCCGGTCCTCGGGACGCGGAACGCGCCGCACGAGGCCTTTCTGCTGCAGCCGGTCGATCATTCGGGTCATCGCGCCCGGGTCGTACGAAATCGTCTTGCAAAGGCCCGCCGCCGATTCGGCCTCGCCGTGCGCAACCGACGACAGCACGAAGAGCTGCGGCGCCGAGATGTCGAACACCGACAACTCGCGGTCGAGCGCGTCGATGATCTCGACGCGCACGCGATTGATGAGGCGCAGGATCCCGTGGCGCAACCGCGCCTGTTGTCCTTCGCCGATCCTGACCGTGTCGGTGTGGGATGCCATGCACGCGAATATAGATGCCTAGGCAATCATTGTCAAGGCCATCGTTCACGTGACCGACGAACGGCCAAAAACACGTCCTGCTAGACTCGCCTTCCCGCTCCATGGCCACCTCGATCGACACCGCGGCGCCGCTTCCAGCCGATGCAAACGCGGCACCGGCGACGCGCCTCCCGCGGCGCCTGCGACGAATCCTGTCGCTCGACGATTTCCAGACCGCTGCATGCCGCCATCTGCCGCGGCCCGTTTACGGCTATGTCGCCGGCGCGGTGGAGACCGACTGGACCCTCGCCGACAACCGGGCGGCATTCGCGGAATACGGCTTCGTGCCGCGGATGCTCGTCGACGTGTCGAAACGGAGCGCCCGCACCTCGTTGTTCGGCCATGCGTACTCGGCGCCGTTCGGCATCGCGCCGCTCGGCATCAGCGCGCTTTACGCGTACCGCGGCGACCTCGTGCTCGCCGCCGCGGCAGCGAAGGCGAACATCCCGATGGTGATGAGCGGCTCGTCGCTGATCCGGCTCGAGGATGTCGTCGCGCAATCGCCGTCGACGTGGTTCCAGGCCTACCTGCCGGGTGACGTGAACGCGATCGTCGCGCTGATCGAGCGCGTTGCACGAGCGGGCTTCCACACGCTCGTCGTGACCGTCGATTCGCAGGTCGCCGGCAACCGCGAGAACAACATCCGCGCCGGCTTCTCGGCGCCGCTGCGACCCACGCTGCGACTGGCGTTCGACGGCATCACCCATCCGCGGTGGCTGTTCGGCACGTTCGTGCGCACGCTCGTGCAGGACGGGATGCCGCATTTCGAGAACAACTTCGCAGCGCGCGGTGCGCCGATCCTGTCGCCGTCGGTGTTGCGCGACTATTCGGACCGTGGGCATCTGCATTGGGAGCACTGGCGGATGATCCGCCGGATGTGGCCGGGGACGATGATCATCAAGGGCATCCTCGACAAGGCCGATGCGCGGCGCGCGCGCGACGAGGGTGCCGACGGCATCATCGTGTCGAACCACGGCGGCCGCCAGCTCGACGGTGCCGTGTCGGCGCTTCGCGTGCTGCCCGGCATCGTCGCGGAATGTCCCGACGTCCCCGTGATGCTCGATGGCGGCGTGCGCCGGGGCACCGACGTGCTGAAGGCGCTCGCGCTCGGTGCGAAATTCGTCTTCGTCGGGCGTTCGTTCGGCTTCGCTGCGGCGATCGGTGGCGAAGCCGGTGTGCTGCACGCAATCGCGCTTCTCGAAGCCGAAATCGAGCGCGACATGGCGATGCTCGGCATCAACGATTTGCAGGAGCTGAACCCGGGATGGCTCCTGCGGGTGCGCGGTCACGCGCCCGCGTAGCACGCTCTTCGCGACGGCGTCGCAGCGCTTTCGCGACCGGAAGCTCGCGTTGCGCCGCCAGCTCGCGGCGCGTTTCGTCGGCGATCGTGCCTACGTGTCGAAGCTCTATCGAAAGGCCTTCGGACATTCGCCCGATCTCGATCGCCCGACGGGCTTCAACGAGAAGATCCTCGTCAAGATCCTCTGCGATCGGCGTCCCTACCTGACGCTGTTCTCGGACAAGCTGCGCGTGCGCGAGCACGTGCGACGCGTCGCGCCGTCGCTCGCGCTGCCCGATCTGTATTGGCATTCCCCGCGCGCGGAAACGCTCGACCTCGATCGTCTGCCCGAGGCATTCATGCTGAAGCCCAATCACGGCAGCGGGTGGCTGCAGGCCGTGCACGACAAGCGACACGTCGCGCGCGACGAGCTCGTGCGGCTCGCGCAGCGCTGGCTTGCTTCCGATTTCAGCATCGTCGGACGCGAATGGTCGTATCGGAACATCCGCCGCGCCGTGTTCGCCGAAGCATTGTTGCGCGGCGACGACGGGCGCTCGCCGGCGGACTACAAGCTCTTCGTCTTCGGCGGGAAGGTACGCCTGATCCAGGTCGACCACGATCGTTTCACCGACCACACGCAGGTTCTCTACGACGAGCAGTGGCAGCGGATCGACGGCGCCGTGAAGGCGAAGGCCGGAACGCCGGTTGCACCACCCGCGTCGCTCGCGACGATGATCGCCGCCGCGGAAGCGCTGTCGATGGGCGTCGACTTCGTGCGCGTCGACCTCTACGACATCGCGGGCACGCCGTATTTCGGAGAGCTCACGCACTATCCGAACAAGGGACTATGCCAATTCGATCCGCCGTCGCTCGACCAGCGACTCGGTGAATACTTTCACGCCGATGATTACGCGAGTCACGGGCCGCCCCTCTTGTACGATCCGACAATCGACGTGCCGACCGTCGATCGCTGATCATCGACGCGTCCGATCAAAATACTCGCGCGGCGACCGAACCGGCACGCGCCCTCGCGCCTCTAACGCTCGCGATTCCTCCGAGAAGTCGGAACGCATCCGAAGCCATCGATAAGAAGAGGTGACGAATCATGACGCGAATTCCCTTTCGCAATCTGCTCGCCGTCGCGCTTTGCGCGATGCTCGCCGCATGCGCGTCGACCGGCACGCGCGTGACGACCGATTCCGACGCCTACAAGACGATGGCGAGGAGCCAGCAGTGGTGGTGCTCGCAGTTCGACTCGACCTGCGGATGCATGCTGGACGACCAGAAGGTGACCTGCGCACTCGCGTCGACCTGCGTGAACACGGGAAGCTGCAAGCAGGGGCAATAACGCTGACGGCGCGGCAGGCGCGCCGCTTCGCGTGCCGCGCGCGCCAACGCGGCGCTCGCGTCGCGTTCGCCGATCGACCTTTTGCGAAAGAGGTACGATCGGGGCCATGGATTTGTCCGCATTTCTCGCGCAGCACGGGATCGACGCGAAGCGTTTCGAGCATTCGCCGGTGATGACGGTCGAGGAGTCGCGCCGCCTCGTTCCCGATCTTCCCGGCGCGAAGACCAAGAATCTGTTCCTGCGCGACAAGAAGGGTGCCCGTCATATCCTCGTCACCGTCGGGCAGGACGTCGCCGTCGACCTGAATTCGCTCGGACTCATGCTCGGCGCGGGCCGGCTCGGCTTCGCATCGCCCGAGCGGCTGCGCAAGTACCTCGGCGTCTCGCCGGGCTCGGTCAGCCTCCTCGCACTCGCAAAGGACACGACGCACGCGGTCGAATTCGTGCTCGATCGCCGGCTGTGGGAGGCCGACGCCGTGCAGGCGCACCCCCTCGTCAACGACGCGACGATGGTGATTCCGCACTCGCAACTCGAGCGCTTTCTCGCGGCAACCGGACACGCCGCGCATATCGTCGACGTGCCCGGTCGCCGCGACACCTGCGGACCTTCCGGCAATTAACGACTGACGCGAACGGATGGACGAACCCCGGCAGCCGATGACCGACTTCCGCGAACACCTGATCCGCTACGGCGGCGACGCCTATCCGGAGGTCGTCGAGCGCGCGAGCGGGTCGTACGTGTTCGACGCGAGCGGCAGGAAGATCCTCGACTTCACGTCCGGCCAGATGTGCGCGACCGTCGGGCACAACCATCCGAACATCGTCGCGGCGATCAAGCGCAGCTGCGACACCGCGCTGCATTTGTTCTCGGGGATGATTCCGAAGAGCGTCGTGCAACTCGCCGATGCGCTCGCGAAGATTCTTCCGGCGCCGCTTCGCAAGTCGCTGTTCGTCAACACCGGCAGCGAGAGCAACGAGGCGGCGATCAAGATGGCGAAGCTCGCGACGGGCGGCTTCGAGGTGGTCGCGCTCGGCGGTTC
>JAICLP010000298.1 GCA_025925475.1 Burkholderiales bacterium
GCGGATATCGAGTTGCCGCCTTCGTCCGGGTGGCAGCATGCCGCTGCCGCGGAGACGATTTGTTCAGATCGCGATGTGCCGGCCGCCGTCGACGCTGATCGTCTCGCCGGTGACGTATGGCGCGTCCGCCAGCAGGTAGTGCACGGCCTTCGCGATGTCGTCGGGGGAGCCTTCGCGGCGCAGCGGCGTATGCGAGATGATTCGCTGGCGGGCAAGCTCGTCGAACACTTCCTCGTCAGGCCCGAGGATCGGCCCCGGGGCGACGGCGTTGACGCGCACGTCGGGCGCGAGTTCGCGCGCGAGCGAACGCGTGAGACCGACGAGGCCCGCTTTCGCGACCGAATAGACGACGTAGCTCTTGAGCGGCCGCTCCGCGTGGATGTCGGTGATGTTGACGATCGAACCTTGCGATTTCTTGAGTGCCGGCGCCGCGGCCTGCGCGAGGAATAGGGGCGCCTCGAGGTTCGTGCCGATCAGGTTGTTCCAGTCGTCGACGCCGATGTCGCCGATCGTCGTCTGATAGAACGTCGACGCGTTGTTGACGAGCGCATCGAGCCGGCCGAACGTCTGCACAGTCTGCTCGACGAGCGACGGCAGCTTGGCGACGTCGAGAAGATCGGCCTGGATCAGCGCGACCGATTTCGGCCGAACGTGATTGAGTTCCGCCTGCAGGAGCCGCGCTTCGCCCGCCGACGAGCGAAAATGCAGCATCACCGACGCACCCGCGCGATGCAGCCGCCGGCAGATGGTGGCACCGACGCGCTTGGCGCCGCCGGTGATCAGAACGACCGTGCCTTCCACGCCGAACCTTATCGATGAAACCGGGGCAATCTAGCACAGACGGCACACGGGTGCGAATGGCCGCTCGGGCGAAGCGTCGATGAGCGAGGCGCGACTGCCGGTTCCCGACGCCGATGCGCGCTCGCACAGCGCGCGCGTCGTCGCGCGCGTTCGCGACGAGATCGCGCGCGCCGGCGGCTTCATTCCGTTCGCGCGCTACATGGAGATCGTGCTGTACGCGCCTTCGCTCGGCTATTACGTCGCGGGCGCGCGCAAGTTCGGCGCCGCCGGCGACTTCGTGACCGGTCCCGAGCTCTCGCCGCTCTACGGCGCGACGATGGCGCGCCAGATCGCGGCGATTTTCACGGCGAGCGCTGCGCGCGAGATCGTCGAGCTCGGTGCCGGCAGCGGTGCGCTGGCCGCATCGCTGCTTCGTGCGCTCGATCCGCCGCCATCGCGCTATCGCATCCTCGAAGTGAGCCCGCCGCTTCGCGACATGCAGCGGGCGACGATCGCCGCCCGCACGCCGGCGATGCTCGACCGCGTCGAATGGATCGAGCGGCTGCCGCCATCCGTCGACGGCGCCGTCGTCATGAACGAGGTGCTCGATGCGATTCCGCCGCGGCTCGTCGAGCGGCGTGACGGCGAGTGGCTCGAGCGCGGCGTCATGCTGCGCGATGGTGCGCTCGCCTGGGACGCGCGACCGCTCGACGACGCGCGCGTCGCGTCGCTCGTACGCGATCGCTTTCCTGCCGAAGGCGACTATGCGAGCGAAGTGAATCCCGCGGCGGAAGCGCTGGTCACCACGCTCGGCCGGCGCATTGCATCGGGTGCGCTGCTCGCGATCGACTACGGATTTCCGCGCCACGAGTATTACCATCCGCAACGCGCAGCCGGCACGCTGATCGGGCACTACCGGCACCGCGCGCATGCGGACCCGTTCCTGTGGCCGGGGCTTTCAGATCTCACGAGTCACGTGGACTTCACCGCGATGGCCGAGGCCGGCGAGCGCGCGGGACTGCATGTCGGCGGATTCGCAACGCAGGCGTCGTTCCTGCTGGGCGGCGGCATCCTCGAGCGGCTGCGCGAGGTCGGCGCGCCGGAAAGCGTCGACTACCTGCGCGCGGCGAGCGCGGTGCAGAAGCTGCTGTCGCCCGCCGAGATGGGCGAGCTCTTCAAGGTGCTGCTGCTCGCGCGAGGCGACGTGCGCCTGCTCGGGCTAACCGATATGTCGCATCGGTTGTGACGCCGCAACTGGGCTCGCGAACGCGCGCATCGTCGCGCGCATTAGCGCGCGACTCACTCGACGACCAGCTCGCCTTTCATGATCGGATGCAGCGTGCAAATGTACGCGAACCGACCCTTCTTCCTGGCAATGAAGCGATAAGTTCCGTTCGCCGGAATCTCGCCCGAATCGAGGCCCGCCTCCTTGGCAGTGGCGGTATGCGAAACGGGATCGGTGTTGCGCCACTCGATCGTGTCGCCCTGCCTGACGGTGATCGTCGACGGCTTGAATGCGAAGCCGTCGATCGTCACCGTGTGCACGGCGCCGGCGGCTTCGGCGTCTGCGACGAGGAGCGCCAGCGCGGCGGCGACGAACAGCGTCGCCGCGCGCGGAACCGGAAGGCATGGGCGCACGTTACTTCCCGTACTCGGCCTGCAGCTTCTTCGCGTGGTCGAGGTGCGCGACGAACGCCGGCCGCACCTTGACGAGCAGCGCCTTGAGCTCGGCGTTCTGCGCGCTCGGGATCAGCGTCTTGTCCATCGCGTCGATCACCTGCTGGTGATAGTCGACCTCGTGGTCGATGTACGCCTTGTCGAACGCGTCACCCTTGAGCGTCTTCAGGTGCGCGACGTTTTCCTGGCCGCCCTTCTTCAGGCTCTCGGCCGTCGGATTGTCCTCGGGCGTGACGTGCAGCTTCTTGACGAGCGCCTTCGCCGAATTGTTCACGCCGGTGTGGTCCTTGACCATCATCCGGCCGAAATCCTTGACGTCCTTGTGCTTCGCCTTCGATTCGGCGAGCTTGCCCGCATCGATGTCGACCTGGTTCGCGGTGACGACGATCGCGGCGATCTGCGCGTCGTTCGGTCCGCCCTGTGCATGGGCGGCGAAGGTGGCGGCGAAGAGGGCGGCCGCGAGCGCCATTGGGATTGTTTTCATCGTTGCTCCTGTGGTGTGGGACTGCGAAGGGACTTACGCGCGTTTCAGCCGGTTGGATGCATGGTGCCGACTCTGGCGAGGACCGCCGCGACGATGCGGTCGCAGCGCTCGCCGTCGAAACCGAATACCTCCTGCGTCGCCGTGTCGAACTCCTCGGCGAGCGCTTCCCGAAGCCGCGCCTTCGCGCGGAAAAGCCGGCTCCGGACGGTGGCGGTCGGAATGCCGAGCGCCGCCGCGGTTTCCTCGACGGTCATGTCCTCGACTTCGCGCAGCATGAACACCGTGCGGTAGGCCTCGGGCAGGTCGTCGATCTTGCGTTCGATCAAGCGACGCATCTCGGCGCGCAGCATCGTTTTCTCCGGTGCCCCGGGCGCAAGTGAGTCGGCGCTCGCATCGTCGGTGCTCCGCTCCTCGGGTGGCTCATCGAACAGCACGACGACCTGCTCGCGACGCGTCCGGCGCAGCGCCTGCAGCGCCTGGTTGACGACGATGCGGGTGAGCCAGGTGGCGATCTGCGCGTCGCCGCGGAACTCGCCGATGTGCCGCCATGCGGCGACATAGCCTTCCTGCACGGCGTCTTCGGCGGCGCCGTCGTCCTTGAGGATCGCGCGCGCGGTGCGGTACAGGCGCCGGTTGTAGCGGCGCATCAGCGCGGCGAAGGCCGTTGCATCGGCGCGCTGGACGCGAAGCACCAGCGCGGCGTCGTCGAGCGCTTCGAGGGATTTGGAAAGGGCACTCATGAGTTGCCTCCCCCGAAGCGCCCGCTTCGCAAGCGCGTTTCCCCTCCACAGGAGGGGGCCGACGCCTTCGGGCCCGTACGGCGCCTTGGCATCTTCGGTAAGGTGCCCATTGGATGCAAGAAGAAACGACGGCGTTCCCGCCGTCCCTCAGACAAAGAAGAGCAGCGTCAGCAGCGCGTAGATCGGCACCATGACCAGGAGGGACCAGCCGAGGTAGCCGAAGAAGCTCGGCATCTTGACGCCGCGCGCCTCGGCAATCGATTTCACCATCAAATTCGGCGCGTTGCCGATGTACGTGTTCGCGCCCATGAACACGGCACCCGCCGAGAGCGCGACGAGCGTGGTTGCCAGCGGACCCGTGAGCTGCGCGGCATCCCCGCCTGCGAGATTGAAGAACACGAGATAGGTCGGCGCGTTGTCGAGGAACGACGACAGCGCGCCGGTCATCCA
>JAICLP010000251.1 GCA_025925475.1 Burkholderiales bacterium
CGATGCGATCGTCAACGTCAGCGCGTCGCTGCGCACGCTCGCCGCGGCGATGATGAAGATCGCGAACGACGTGCGCTGGCACGCGAGCGGTCCGCGCGCGGGCCTCGGCGAAATCACGATCCCCGACAACGAGCCGGGCTCGTCGATCATGCCGGGCAAGATCAACCCGACGCAAAGCGAGGCGGTCACGATGGTCGCCGTGCGCGTCTACGGAAACGATGCCGCGGTCGCCTTCGCCGGCAGCCAGGGCAACTTTCAGTTGAACGTCTACAAGCCGGTGATGCTGCAGGGCACGCTCGAATCGATCGAGCTGCTCGGCGACGCGATCGGTTCGTTCGACGAGCGCTGTGCGCAGGGCATCGAGCCGGCGACCGAGCGCATCCGTGCGAACCTCGAGCGCTCGTTGATGCTCGTCACCGCGCTCAATCCGCACATCGGCTACGAGAACGCGGCGAAGATCGCGCTCGCCGCGCACCGCGAAGGATCGACGCTGCGCGAAGCGGCGTTGAAGCTCGCCCTCGTGAGTGCCGCCGATTTCGATCGCTGGGTCGATCCGGCGGCGATGACCCGACCCGAACCGAAGTAGAAAAAGAGAAAAAGGGGCCACGCTCGATTTTTCGGATTAAATCGAGCCTGGCCCCTTTTTCGAGATGCGCATCGTCGCGCTGACCTTCGGCACCGAAGGCGACACGCGACCGATGCTCGCGCTGTGTCGCGGCCTGCTCGACGCGGGTCACGACGTCTTCGTGCTCGCCGAGCGGTCCGGCGAAGCGTTCGCAACGACGCTCGGGGTGCCGTTCGTCGCGCTTGCCGGCGACATGGCGGCCGAAATGGAGTCGGCCGGCTCCGACCTGCTCCCGCGCGGCGACGACGTGAAGCGCGTCGCCCGCGCGCTTTCCGATATCGCGACGCGCCACACGAAGGACTGGATGCGCGCGAGCCTTGCGCACGCGCGTGGCGCCGACGCCATCCTCGGCGCGGGCCTCGCGATATACGTCGGCCTTTCGTGCGCCGAAGCGCTGCGCATCGTGCCAATCGGCATCGCGCTGCAGCCGATGATGCCGACCCGCGCGTTCCCCTCGCCGTTCCTGCCGCCGCGGCGGCTTCCGAAGGTCCTCAACCGCGTCAGTCACCAGCTCGTGCTCGCGATGATGTGGCGCGCGTTCCGCGGCGCGATCAACGATGCGCGGCGCGATGTCGCGCAGCAGCCGCGGCGACGACGTCAATGGGATGGCTATCCGATCCTGTTCGGCATGTCGCCGACGCTCGTTGCGCGCCCGCCCGATTGGCCCGATCGCTTCACGGTCACCGGCGACTGGTGGTTTCGTGCGGAAACGTACGCGCCCGACCGCGGACTCGAAACCTTTCTTGCCGAGGGCGATGCGCCGATCTACGTCGGCTTCGGCAGCATGACCGGCTTCGACCGCGAGCGACTGCTCGCGAACGTGCTCGACGCGCTCGATGGCCGGCGTGCGCTGTTGTCGGCGGGCTGGAGCGGATTCGGCGAAGCCGCGCTGCCGCCAAACGTACGGCGAATCGGTCACGTTCCGCATGCATGGCTTCTGCCGCGCGTACGGCTTGCCATGCATCATGGCGGTGCGGGCACGACGCACGCGGCTGCCCATGCCGGAGTGCCTTCCGTCGTCGTGCCGTTTGCGGCGGATCAGTTCTTCTGGGCCGATAGGCTGCATGCGCTCGGCATCGCGCCGGCGCGCCTTTCCTACCGCGACGTGACGGCGGTAGCGCTCCGCGAGCGGATCGCCGCGGCGAGCGATGACCGCATGCGCGACCGCGCGCGGCAGATCGGCTGTGCAATGGCGGACGAGCGAGGCGTTGCGAATGCGGTCGCGCGCATCGGTACATTGCTTGCGGCGACGTGACTCGCGCAAGTCACCGGCGCGCCGGCAGCTCCTGCTCGGCGAGCTTCACCCAGTAGCTCGCACCGATCGCCAGCACGTCGTCGTTGAAATCGTAGCGCGGGTTGTGAATGTTCGGGGTGTCCGCACCGCGGCCTGCGCCGAGCCACACGTAGCATCCCGGCTTGCGCTGGAGCATGAACGCGAAGTCCTCGCTGCCCATCTCGGGCGTCGGATTCGTGTCGACATTGTCGATGCCGACGACCGCCGCGGCCGCGTCGCGCGCGTGCTGCGTCTCGTGCTCGCTGTTCACGGTCGCCGGGTAACGCCGCTCGTAACGCAGGCTCGCGTGCATCTCGAACATGCCGGCAATCCCGTCGACGAGCGTCTTCATCCGCCGCTCGATCAAATCCTGCACGTCCGGCTTGAACGTGCGCACCGTGCCGCGCAACACGATCGATTCGGGGATCACGTTCCACGTGTCGCCGGCGTGCAGCTGAGTCACGCTGACGACGCCGGCGTCCATTGGATGCAGATTGCGCGAGACGATCGTCTGCAGCGCATTGATCGCGTGCGCCGCGAACAGCATCGGATCCTTGCCCTGGTAGGCCATCGCCGCGTGGGCGCCCTTCCCCGTCGCGACGATCTCGAATACGTCGTACGCGCCCATCAGCGGACCGGCCCGCATCGCGAACGTGCCGGCGTCGATTCGTGGCCAATTGTGCATGCCGTAGACCGCACTCATGGGGAAGCGCTCGAACAGGCCCTCCTCCACCATCACGCGACCGCCGCCTTCGTTCTCTTCCGCCGGCTGGAAGACGAAGTGCAGCGCGCCGTCGAAGTTGCGGCGTGCGGCAAGGGCCTTGGCGGAGGCGAGCAGCATCGTCGTGTGGCCGTCGTGCCCGCAGGCGTGCATGCGTCCCGGATTTCGCGATGCATGCGGCACGCCCGACTGCTCGTGCACGTGCAGCGCATCAAGGTCCGCGCGCAATCCGATCGCCGCATTCGACCCACCGTTTCGCAGCACACCGACGACACCCGTCTTCGCGAGGCCCTCGTGCACGTCGAGTCCGAACGAGCGCAGCTTGTCGGCGACGAAGCGACTGGTCGCCTCCTCCTCGAACGCGGTCTCGGGATGCGCGTGCAGGTGGTGGCGCCAATCGCGCATTTCGTCGTCGAGCGCGACGATTTCCGGGACGAGGTTCATATGCACGACGCAGGTGGATGCGAAGCGACGATCGTAACCGATCCGGTAGAATCGCGCCGCCCATGACTACGCGCCCCTTCGATCTGCTCGTCATCGGCGGCGGCATCAACGGCGCCGGCATCGCGCGCGACGCCGCGGGACGCGGGCTTTCGGTGCTTCTCGTCGAGAAGGACGACCTCGCGGCGCACACGTCGTCGGCCAGCACGAAGCTGATCCACGGCGGCCTGCGCTATCTCGAGCATTACGAATTTCGTCTCGTCGGCGAAGCGCTGGCCGAGCGCGAGATGCTGCTGCGAATCGCGCCGCACATCATCGAACCGCTGCTGTTCGTGCTGCCGCACGAGCCGCATCTGCGGCCGGCGTGGATGATCCGTGCGGGGCTCTTCCTTTACGATCGGCTCGGCGGCCGCATGACGTTGCCGAAGTCGTACGGGGTCAAGCTCGTCGACACGCGCTACGGTGCCGGTCTGAAGCCGCGTTTTCGAAAGGGCTTCGTCTACGCCGATGCGCGCGTCGACGATGCGCGGCTCGTCGTCTGCAATGCGATCGATGCGCGGATCCGTGGTGCCGACATTCGCGTCCATACGACGCTCACTGCGGCGAAACGCGAGAACGGCGTGTGGCGCGCGACGCTGGTCGACCCGACGGGTGGGTCGTCCGAAGTGACGGCGCGCGCGCTGGTGAACGCGGGGGGCCCATGGGTCCGTGCGGTGCTCGGCGATCTCGCCGACGTGCCGATCACTGCCGGCGTGCGGCACGTGAAGGGCAGCCACATCGTCGTGCCGCGCGTTCACGACGCGGCCCACGCATACATCCTGCAGAATGCGGACAATCGGATCGTGTTCGTGATTCCGTATCAGGACCGCTATTCGCTGATCGGCACGACCGATGTCCCGGTCGAGCACTACGCGCATCCGGAAATCTCGGCGGAAGAGACGTATTACCTGCTGACACTCGCGAACACCTATCTCGAGCGGCCGCTTTCCGCGAGCGATATCGTCTGGACCTACAGCGGCGTGCGGCCGCTCTACGACGACGGCACGAGCGACCCTTCGGCGATCACGCGCGATTACGTGCTGCAGCTCGAGGCATCGCGCAATGCGACCGGCGGGCCGCTTGCACCGGTGCTGTCGATCTTCGGCGGGAAGATCACGACGTATCGCAAGCTTGCCGAGGCGGCCCTCGCCGAATTGCGGCCGTTCTTTCCCGCGATGGGCGCGTCATGGACGAGCGCAGCGGCGCTGCCCGGCGGCGATCTTCCCGCCGGCGATCGCGACGCGTGGCTCGCCGACCTGCAACGGCGCTACCCGGCGTTGCCGGCCGATCTGCTGCGCGGCCTTGCGCGACGCTACGGCACGCGCGCGCTGACGGTGCTCGGCGATGCGCAGTCACCGGCCGATCTCGGCATCGACTTCGGCGCTGGTCTCACCGAGCGCGAAGTCGACTATCTGCGCCGCGACGAATGGGCGTCCGCGGCGCAGGACGTGCTGTGGCGGCGCACGAAGTGCGGGCTGTCGATGTCGCGCGAGGGACGCGAGCGCGTGGCGGAGTTCATCGGGCAATGAGCGCTGCAGAGCCGCCTCGAAGCGCGAATTCCACCCCCCCGGGGGGCAGCGATGCGGCGAAGCCGCGAGCGTGGGCGGGACACACAAGCGCTCTGGCGCCGCGACCGCTGGCGGACATGCCGCGCGAGGTGCGCCGTGCGATCCGCGTCGTGCTGACCGACATCGACGATACGCTGACGACGGACGGCAGCCTCACCACCGATGCGTATGGTGCGCTGGAGCGCTTGCATGGCGCCGGCATGATCGTCGTCCCGGTGACCGGCCGTCCTGCCGGATGGTGCGATCACATCGCGCGGATGTGGCCGGTCGACGCCGTCGTCGGCGAGAACGGCGCCTTCTACATGCGCTTCGATGCGACGCGGCGAAAGCTGGTGCGCCGATTCCTGGCCGGCGACGGCGAGCGCGATC
>JAICLP010000422.1 GCA_025925475.1 Burkholderiales bacterium
ACGACGGCAACGCCCGAATGGTCGCTCGGCGGCTATCGCAGCGTCGTCGAAGGCGCGTGCTGGACCGGACTCTTCGTCGTGCTCGCGCTGCCGTTCGCGGCATTGCTCGCGACGGCGCTGGTGCCGGCGATCGGCGTGTCGCTGTCCGCGCAGACCGCGACGCTCGCGAATTTCCACTTCGTGCTCTTCGACTACGCCGCGACGCGCCGCGCGTTCGTGAACAGCGCATCGCTCGCCGCGATGGCTTCGGTGATGCTCGTGCTCGTTTCGGTCCCGCTCGGCTATTCGCTCGCAGGACGGAGGGCGAGCGTGCGCCAGGCGGTCGCGTTCGTCGCCGAGCTGCCGTATGCGGTGCCCGGCGTCGTCCTCGCGATCGCGATGATCCTGTGCCTGCTGCGTCCGCTGCCGCTCATCGGGCTCTCGCTTTACAGCACGATCTGGATCATCCTCGTCGCCTATCTGTCGCGCTTCATGCTGCTGGCGCTGCGGCCGGTGACGAACGCGCTGCGGCAGATCGACCCGAGCCTCGACGAGGCCGCGCGGATGAGCGGGGCGCGCTACGTGCGTCGCGTTGCAACCGTCATCATGCCGATGGTCGCGCCTTCGGCGGTCGCCGGCGGCATGCTCGTGTTCCTGATGGCCTTCAACGAGCTCACCGTATCGGCGCTTCTGTGGTCGTCGGGATCGGAGACCGTCGGCGTCGTGCTGTTCAGCCTCGAGCAGGCGGGCGAGGCCGTGGCGGCGGCCGCGGTCGCGGTGATCGCCGTGGTCGTCACGCTGTCGATGATGCTGATGGCGAACGCATTCGCATCGCGCGTCGCGCGGGGAGTGCTGCCATGGCAGCCGTGACGCTCGATCGCGTCGTCAAGCGCTTCGGATCGGTCGCCGCGATCGACGACGTGTCGCTCGATGTCGCGGAGGGCGAGTTCCTCGCGGTGCTCGGTCCATCGGGCTGCGGCAAGAGCACGCTGTTGCGCCTGATCGCTGGCTTCGAGCGACCGGAGCGGGGCACGATCCACATCGGCGATGGGATCGTGAGCGGCGCCGACGTGTACGTCGCGCCTGAGGATCGCCATGTCGGCATGGTGTTCCAGTCGTACGCGCTGTGGCCGCACATGAGCGTCGCCGAGAACATCGGCTACCCGCTGCGCGTGCAAAAGCTCTCGGGTCGCGAACTCGCGCGCCAGGTCGATGCGGCGCTCGACGCCGTCGGTTTGTCGGGCATGGGCGGGCGGCGCCCTGCCGCGCTCTCCGGCGGCCAGCGCCAGCGCGTCGCGCTCGCGCGCTGCCTCGCGATGAAGGCGCGCCTCGTGCTGCTCGACGAGCCGCTCGCGAACCTCGACGTGCATCTGCGCGCGCGGATGCTGGCGGAGATCGCGGCGTTTCGCACGCTGTCGAAGGCGACGCTGATCTACGTCACGCACGACCAGGCCGAGGCGCTCGGCGTTGCCGACCGCGTCGCCGTGATGGCCAATGGAAAGCTGCGCCAGGTCGCGGCGCCCCCGGCCCTCTATCGGACGCCGCAGGACGGCGTCGTGAGCCGTTTCGTCGGGCCAGGCACCGTCGCGAGCGGCGAGGTGACGCAGACGTACGGCAATGGGCACGCGAAGGTGGCGCTGTTCGGACGCGAATGGCAGGTGCGTTCGGCGCCGGGCCAGCGCGCCGGACCGGCCGAGGTTTGCATCCGGCCGGAGGACCTCGCGATCGTCGATCCCGACGGCGGCTTCGAGGCGAGCGTCGCGCGCGTCCTCTACCAGGGCGGCCGCACCGTCGTCGAGGCGGCGCCCGACTGCGACCCGGCCACGACGCTCTCGCTGTCGCTCACGTCGAGCGAAGCCTGTGCGCCGGGCGCGAAAGTCCATCTGGCGCTCGTCGACGGCTGGGTCATCCCCGGCGGATGAAGGACGGCCCGCACGCTCGCGGCTATGGACGGCCCTGCGGCGCGAGGGGTCGGCCATGACGAACCTCGTGCTGCTCACCGGGGGAACCGGCTTCATCGGCTCGGCGATCGCCCGTGCGTTGCTCGAATCGGGCTATCGCGTCCGCGCGCTCGCCCGGCCATCATCGGTACGGAACAACCTCGCGGGCCTTGATC
>JAICLP010000137.1 GCA_025925475.1 Burkholderiales bacterium
GCGGCGCTCGTCCTCGATGCGCTGTGGCCGGACGCCGAGGGCGGCGCGGCGCGCGCGTCGCTCGACATGACGCTGATGCGGCTGCGGAAGCTCCTCGGCCGCGACGATGCGCTGACGCTCGATGCCGGGCGCATCGGCTTCGATCCTGCGCTTGTCTGGATCGACGCCTACGCGTTCGCGTCCGGCGAGAACGAGCACTATGCCGGGCCGCTCTTCGGTCACGAGGCCGTCGCTCCATGGTGGGCGTCCGCGCGCGAGCGGTTGCACCAGCGGTTCCTGCGGCGAACCGTAGAGCGAGGTCGCGAGCTCGAATCCGAGCGCCGATTCGCCGACGCGCTGGCGCTCTACGAGGCCGCGCTCGCGGAGGACTCGCTCGCCGAAGAGCTCTATCAAGGCACCATTCGATGCCACATCGCGCAGGGTCGCCATGCCGACGCGATGCGGGCGTTCCGCCGATGCCGGGAGCAGTTGTCGATCGTGCTGTCGGTTCGGCCGTCCGCCGACACCCTCGCGCTCGTCGCCACTCTCGGAGCACGGTAGCCAACCGCAGCTTCGCTTCGGTCGTCGCGGTTTTTCGGTCCCGTTAGTCCGCCGTTAGATGCCGGCGCGCAATCTCGCGTCCGGGTATCGGCTTCCATTTGCCTCGACCGGTGAATGTCGGCACGGATGGATACTTTCATCGTTCGCATCTATCGCAAGGTCACGCGCGGCGCGGAAGAGCCGGCCGGCACGGTGGAGCACGTCGAATCGGGCGACCGTGTCGCGTTCTCGGACGCGCGTCAGCTCCTGACCCGACTGCTGACGAGCCGACGGCATCGCGGCGCGGCCGTGCAAGGGGCGGCGGATGGGAACGACGAACAGCCGACACGCGATTGACGGGCCGCCGAACATGCGCTTCCCCCGTTCTGCCGATGCGCGCCTCTCGGAGGAGATTGCCATGACGTTTGGAAAGCTCTTGTCGTCGCTCGTCCTGCTGTCGATCGCATGCGCCGCGGATGCGCAGGGCTTGAAGCAGCGCAAGCCGGGCCTGTGGGAGCTTCAGTACACGGCTGAGGGTCCTGCGATGCAGGCCGAGCAGGAGCGCTTCCGAAACGAGCTCGCGAGCATGCCGCCCGAGAAGCGGGCTCGCGTGGAGGCACTCATGAAGCAGCGCGGCACGGGGCCCGGCGGCGCGCCGGTGGGACAAATGCGCTTCTGCCTGACACCGGAAGATCTCGCCGAGCAATCGTCCAGTGGTTACCTGAAGGGCCTGAATGACGAGAGCAATTGCAAGTCGAAAATTCTCTCCGAGTCGGTGAGTGAAGTCCGCATTCACGCCACTTGCCGCAACCCCAAAGGCGGCACTCGTGAGGTCGACACGCGCGTCTATGACATATCGGCCGACCACTATGCAGTCGACATGACGTCCCGGGGGACAGGCAACGACATGCACATGCAGCAGAAGGCCCGCTGGATCGGCGGCGATTGCAAGGGCGCGTTCTGAAATCGCGGCATCCGTCGGGATCGGATGCGGCTCTCCCGGGAAACATGGCCATGGATGCTAGATATCGGATCGGCAGGATGCTCGTCGCAGTCGCGCTCGCCGCGTCGATGCCGGCGCTGGCGGCCGACGCGCGAGCAGTCGGCGCAGCGCCGCCCGCGACGGCCGCCGACCGCGCGTCGCGACCGGTCGTCACGATCTACGAGTTCCGTTCCGGCGTCTCGGAGATCGGCGCGCGAGGGGCGACCGACATGTTCGTCACCGCGCTGGTCAAGAGCGGCCGCTTCCGGGTCGTCGAGCGGTCGCGGCTGAACGAAGGCGTCGTGCGCGAAAAGCAGCTCAACGCGAACGGGCTCGCGACCGGCGACGTCGGCAGCACGCAGCTTCAAGGCGCGCGCTTCGTGTTCGAAGGCTCGGTGTCACAAGCCAACGCGAGCGAGGATCAGCGCGCGAGCGGGATCGGCGTCGGCGGCATGGAAGTCGGCGGCGGCAGCAATCGCGACACGCTCGCGATCGACGTTCGCGTCGTCGACGCGTCGAGCGGCGAAGTGCTCGACGTCGTCACCGCGCAGCGCAGCGTCACCGCCACGTCGTCGAGCCTCTCCGGCGTCGGCAACCTGCTGTCGGCCGTCGCAGGCTCGCGCGGATACGGCATTCCGGTCGTCCCCGACGTCCACGTCCAGCAGCAACACCGCGAAAGCGTCGACGAGGCGCTGCGCTCGGCGATCGAAGCCGCAGTAGCGACGCTCGGTGAACGCTTCGGACACTGACCTGGGGGAGCGATCGTGGCGTACATGAACGCATCTCTTCGTTCGGCATCGCGCGCGTTGTACGCATCGTTCGCGATCGCGTGCGCCGATGCAGGCATCGTTGGTGACCGTGCAAGGCAGCAAGACCTGGCAGGTCTCGTTCGGACAGCTCGCCGCCGGATTCGTCGTGCCCGCGGACAAGATCTGCAGTTGCACGAATGGCCGCGCGACGCGCAAGGTGCGGCCGAGTGGAACGTCGACGTGGCAGAACATCGTCGCGTTCAACGTGGTCGCCGCGACGCCGGGCAGCGCGACGTCGTCGTTGCCGAAAGCCTGGTCGCAGGCGCAGCCGTCGTCATCCCCGAGCGAGCCGAGCCAGGCGCGCTCGACGCTCCTCACCTCGCCCGCTGCACGCGCGCCTGCGGCAGTGCAAGCGCCGGCTTCGGCGTTCGGACATCCAATGACGAGCCTCTGAGAAGTCGCAAGGAGACGCTTCGATGAACCGTCGGTCCCGCATGACATGCACGGCGCTCGTCGCCTTCGGCGCATCCGCCGTGGTCGTTCTCGCCCACGCGCAGTTTCCCGCGAGCGGCCTGCGCCAGGGCGCGGGCGTCGACACGGGCGCTCCCGCCTCTTCGCTGCACGGCGGCGGTGCGCCTTCGGCGCCTGCATCCGCCGGCGCGATGCCGGCGTGGACGCCACGCGCGGCCGCGGCGAACGGCGCTTCCGCGGTGCTCCCGGCGCACGACCTGCAACAGGCGAACCTGCCGGCCGATCTCGCGCACCTCGACGACAACGCGATCATCATCGTCGGCGGCAAGCAGGTGCATGCGGCCGACGTGAAGCGCGGCGTGCTCGCGCTCGACGACCACGCGATCATCATCGTCGGCGGCAGGCAGACACCGGCCGCGACGCTGAAGCGCGAGCTCGGCACGGCGAAGCCGCCCTCGGTGAAGGGCATGGCGGCCGCGACCAACGCGGGCGTCGACACGCCCGCAACGCGTCCATCGACGGGCGCAACCACCGCAGGTGTAACGGCCGCCGGCGCAACCAGCGCCGGCGCGACGCAGGGAGCGAAGCGTCCCGCGCGCGTGAGCCTCGTCGCGAACGAGCATCTGAGCATCGTCGCGAAGAAGCGAGCGAACCTGCAGCGCGAATACGCGCAACTGCGCGAGGGGCAGGACGCGGTCGCCGCAGGGTTCCGTCCGCCGTCGCAGAACCCGACGGTGGCCGCGAGCGCGACCGCAGCGACGAATTTTCCGGCGAATCCCGCCGCGCTTCGCACGTCCGTCGGGACGCGGCCGAACGCAGTCGGCGACCCGGGCATCGTCAGCATCAACGGCCGCATCCAGGACATACGCGTCATGCCGGACGGCAAGCTTGTCATCGCCGGCAATGCGCTCGGCGATCGGCCGGGCAGCGCGCGTCTCACGGGAGGCGCGCTCGCGTCCAACCCTGTGCCGTTGCTGGTCGCGAAATGGAACGCCGGCGCGATCGAAGCGAACATCCCCGGCGGCACGCGCGGCGTGCCGGACGAGCCGAAGGCGGTGCTCGAAGTGAAGACCGCGAGCGGCGCCACGTATCGGTTCGACGGCATCACGTTCGTCGCGGCTCGCGCGGAGGCGACGGTCAAGGACGCCGACCGCATCGCGCAATACCTGCATGTCGACGCCGGGCCGACGTGGCCACAGGCGAGCATCGCGAAGAACGCCGTCGCCCGCTGGATCGACGGCGAGAGCATCGACTGCCCGCGCACGGGCACCGACACGCTTAGATTTCGCAACGTCAACGGCTTTGAGGTCGTGGGCGTCTCGATGGTCCATGCGCGAACCGACAGCGGCGATCGCGACATGGCCGGCAACGCTGGCGGTCGCGTCTATTCCCCCGGCTACGCCTTCGGCGAGTGGCGCGACGAAGTCGTTTCGCGCTATACCGGCGACGGATCGATCGGTGCGCCGGCGACGTTCGTCAGCGCGCTGCCGGTGAGCTGGGGCATCTTCCGCAGCCATACGTCTCCCGGCTTCTCGCTCGACGTGGAATTTTTAGACCCGCTCGAGTTCCCGATGATCACCGCCTTCGGCACCGCGGTGTTCAACCTCGGAAAAATTCCGGGCACATCGGTGCCAGTGCCAACGACGCCGCCGAAGCCGGTGATCCACGAGAGCGGACCGCGCGACATCTGTCTCTCCGGGTATGCGATCACGTCGCTCACCGTGTACGGGCCCGTGGGCGTCGCGCCGTAACGATCCGAGACTAATCGCGAACGACGACAAGGAGGACATCATGGCAAAGCAGGGTTCCAGTCTCCTCGCCGCGCTGGCCGCGATCTCGACAGCATGCGCGTTCGCCGTGGTCGCCGGGCCCGCGTCGGCGTTAGCCGTGTTTGTCGCCGCGCCCGAAGCGGACGAGCGTTGCTCGATCGATCGCATCCAGTACACCGACAACTGGTACAACGCGACCGGCCACTGCGACGAGATCAACGGGCGTGGCGATGCGTATCCCGTGCACGTTCCGTTCAGCGCGGTGGGCCGTTACGACGCATCGACCCACGAAGCGAACGAGACGATCCGCATCGTCAAGGGCGGGCTCGACATTCCGACGCATATCTATTACGGCACGATCACGTCGACGCTGAGCTGCGGCGCGGATCCCTGGCAGAAGGCGACGATCGATTGCGGCGTAACGAACGTCAGCGCCACGGAGACCATCCCGCAATACTTCGTCGACAGCCTCGTGCGTAAACGCCGGCGCCCCTTCACGTCGGATATGACGGACGCGCAGCGTGCAGCGGTCACGCAGCAATATCTGGCTTCGATCCATCGTTTGCACGAGCGCGTCGAGGAGCATCCCGGCACCGGCGTCGTGCTGGATTCCGGCGCAGGCGGCGCCAAGCCCGCGCAGACGATGTCCGCCACAGGCAGCGCTCTTGCGCCGTCCGCTCACGGCAAGGAAGTCGGCGCGTTGTCGGCATTGCGGGCGGGAGGAACGACTATTCGTGCACCGGAGCCGACGACCGGCGCATCCCGTTCACCGCCAGCGACGGGCGCCGCGATGCGCACGATCGCGATCCTCGAGCCAGCCCCCGGAAGCAGCGTGCGGCAAGGGCAGATTCGCGTTCGCATTCGCGACGCAGCGCTGGGCGCCGAAACGTCGAATGGCGTCGCGACGGTCGAGCTCAGCGCGCTCGCGCCTCGCGCCGCCAGCCGCGCGCAGGCTGCATCGGGCACCGCAAAGGTCGCGTCATGGCAGGTGCCGCTCGCGCAATTGACGCAGGGGGCAGTCGTGCCGCGAAGCATCAGCGGAACGTTTGCCGGACCGACGCTGCTCCGTGTGCGGACATCGCCGACTGGCGCCTGGAGCGACGGCGTCAGCTTCGACATTACGTCGGACGCGCAAACGCAGGCACGAACGCCGACGCCGCCCGACTGGTCCGCTGCACCGCCAGCCGGCGCGCCGGCACAACCCGGCAACGTGCCGGGCACCGGCGCAAGCGCCTTTCGAGCGCCGGCGTCCTCGTTCGGTCATTGATCCTGCGCACCGTACCCGCCGCCGGCAGCGGCGACCGGCACGCGGACGATTGAGGAGATAACGCGCTTTTGCTCGCGCATCGCGCGCCGTCGCGGTAACCTTGCGGGCTGTTGGGTCACCGGCAGCCCTCTCTTGAGCAAGCTCGAAATTCGCAACGTCAGCGTCAAGTACGCCGGCAGCTCCGGCCGCACCACGCTCGCGCTGTCGAACGTCAACCTCGGTCTCGACCCGGGCGACTTCGTCGTCGCACTCGGCGCTTCAGGCTGCGGGAAGACGACGCTCTTGTCGTGCATCGCCGGCTTCATGCAGCCGTCCGCCGGCGAGATCGTCCTCGACGGCAGGCCGGTGATCGGCCCCGGCGCGGAACGTGGCGTCGTGTTCCAGAAGCACGCGCTGATGCCATGGCTCAACGTCGTCGAGAACGTCGAGTTCGGCTTGCGGATGCGCGGCGTGCCGAAAGGGGAACGGCGCGCCGTCGCGCTCGACAAGCTGCGGCTCGTCGGGCTCGAGAAGTTCGTGACCTATCCGGTCTACCAGATCTCGGGCGGCATGCAGCAGCGCGTCGGGCTCGCGCGTGCGCTCGCGAGCGATCCCGAAGTGATGCTGATGGACGAGCCGCTTGGCGCCCTCGACGCGCTCACCCGGGAGCAGCAGCAGGAACTGATCCTTTACCTGTGGCAAACGACGCGCAAGATGTTCTTCTTCATCACGCACAGCGTGGAGGAAGCGTTGTTCCTCGCGACCGAGCTCATCGTCATGACGCCCTCTCCCGGCCGCATCGCGCATCGCTATACCCTCGATTTCGGCCGGAAGTTCGTCGACTGCCGCGACGCGCGCAAGGTGAAGGCCGACCCGCGCTTCATCGCCGTGCGCGAGGAAGTGCTGCAGCTCATTCATTCGGCACCGGCGGATGCCGAAGCGGCGGCGGCGTAGGTGTCCATGAGCTCGATCCCCACCCCCGCGCCCGACATCCCGCAAGCGGATGGCGCGTCCGGCACGGCGTCCGCGGCGTCGTCGCATGACGCCGCATCGTCCGCGAGCGGCATGCGCACGATCAAGGGCTACAGCCTGCCCGGTGAAGGTCCGAGCACGCTGATCAGCATCGTCACCGTCGTCGGGCTCCTCGCGTTCTGGTGGGTCGCGACGCACTTCGGCTGGATCAAGGATCTGTTCCTGCCTACCCCGGAGAAGATCTTCACGAGCTTCGGCGAAGCGTGGCGCGGCGACATCCAGGGCGGCAAGCCGTTGGCGGAGCACTTCTGGTGGAGTCTCTATCGCGTCTTCGCCGCGTTCGTGCTTGCGGTGGTGACGGCGGTCCCCGTCGGCGTCGCCATGGGCGTTTCACGGATCGCGCGCGGCATCTTCGACCCGCCGATCGAGTTCTACCGGCCGCTGCCGCCGCTCGCGTACCTGCCGCTGATCGTGATCTGGTTCGGCATCGACGAGACGGCGAAGGTCGTGCTGATCTACCTCGCGTGCTTCGCGCCGCTTGCAATGGCGGCGCGCGCGGGCGTGCGCAGCGTGACGATCGAGCAGATCAACGCGGCGTACTCGATGGGCGGGTCGAAATGGCAGGTGATCTTCCACGTCGTGATTCCCGCCGCGATGCCCGAGATCCTCACCGGCATGCGGATCGCGATCGGCTTCGGCTGGACGACGCTCGTCGCGGCGGAAATGGTGGCGGCTACGGTGGGTCTCGGACAGATGGTGCTGAACGCGTCGAACTTTCTGCGGACCGACGTCGTCATCATGGGCATCATCGTCATCGGCGTCGTCGCCTACCTTTTCGATCTGCTGATGCGCTACGTCGAGCATCTGGTCGTGCCCTGGAAGGGCAAGGTCTGAAGTGCTTCGGGGCTCGCTGCGCGCTTCGACCTCGGTGCTGATCGCCACGCTTCCGAACCGGCCCTTCTAGCGGTCCGATGTCGCCGTTCGCGCTGAAGGTCTTTCCGTTCCTTGCGTGGCGCCACCGCGTCAACCGCGTCACGCTGCGCGCCGACGTGCTCGCCGGCCTCGTCGGCGCGGTGATGGTGCTGCCACAGGGCGTCGCCTACGCGACGCTTGCCGGCATGCCGCCGGAATACGGCCTCTACGGTGCGATGCTCCCCGCCATCGTCGGGGCGCTGTGGGGCTCGTCGTGGCACCTGATGTCGGGGCCGACGAACGCCACATCGCTGATGGTGTTCGCCACCGTCAGCGCGCTTGCGGCGCCGTTCACGCCGGCGTACGTCGCCATCGTGCTGACGCTCAACCTGATGGTCGGCATCGTGAAGCTCGGGCTCGGCGTCGCGCGGCTCGGCTCGCTCGTCAACTTCATCTCGACGTCGGTCGTGA
>JAICLP010000121.1 GCA_025925475.1 Burkholderiales bacterium
AGCGCGAGGTTGAAGTGCAGCGTCGCGTCGCTCGCGCAGTGCACGAGTCCCGTGCGGTAGGTCGTCTCGGCGTCGGCGTAGCGTTCGCGCTCGTGCTGCAAGCGGCCGAGGTTCGTGTAGGCGTCGACGAACGACGGGTCGGCGCCGAGCGCCTGGCGGTACAGCGCAGACGCCTTGTCCGGATGCGACTCCTCGAGCTCCACCGCGCGCTCGAACAGCGCGCGCGGACGCGATGGGCTGGCCCGGGAAGTCGAGAAACGCGAGGCGTCCCTGCGGCGCTTCCACGTGAAAGCGCAGCAGGTACTGACCGTCGTCGGGTTGCCACGAACGCGTCCCGTCGCGCACGACGACCGCGTCGCCGACCGCCTCGACACGCAACCCGGAAAGCGGTGCCTCGGGCGGCAGTTGTGCGCGAAGGCGCCGCAGCGAGCGCAGGATGCGCGTCGTCGGCAGCTTCGCTTCGACGAGCGCCTGCGCGGTTCGCAGCACGACGAGATCCTGGAACGAGAAGCGATACTCGCGCCGCGATCCACGCAGCGGCGACACGAATCCGGCATCGATCAGCGCGCGAATGATCGAGCGGGGCAGCCCCAGCAACCCGGCGACGTCCTGCAGTGAATAGCCTTCGCTCACCAATTCGCGCCGCGCAATCACGCGTGCACGCAAAATCGCGTGCCGCCCGGACGCGGATGGCATGGTCCTCGACGCGCTCATTGTAGGGGGCGGACCCGCCGGGCTCGTGGCGGCCGTCTATCTGGCGCGCTTTCGCCGCGACGTGGTCGTCATCGACGCGAAGGCGAGTCGCGCATCGCTGATTCCGCGTTCACACAACTGCCCCGGCTTTCCGCAGGGCATTTCGGGAGGCGATCTGCTGCAGCGGCTGCGTGACCAGGCTTCGCGTTACGGCGCTCGGATCATCGAGGATCACGTCGATCGAGCGGAGCGCGTGGAGCAGGGCGGCTTCGTCGCGCACTGTGCGACCCAGGCGCTCCCGGCGCGGACACTCGTGCTCGCGACCGGCGTCGTCGATATCGAGCCGGAGCTGCCGAACCTGCGCGACGCGATACGCCAGGGACTGATCCGCCATTGCCCGATCTGCGACGGCTACGAGGTGCAGGGTGATCGCGTCGCGGTGATCGGCCGCGGCAGCAAGGGGGTTGACGAAGCGCGGTTCATTCGCCATTTCACCGGTGCGCTCACGCTGTTCTCGCTCGGCGCGGCAGGCATTTCCGACGACGAGCGGCGCGGGCTCGCCGAAGCCGGCATCGAGCTCGTCGAGTCAGCCGTGACCGAGATTCATCGCGAGGAGCGGGCGATCGTCGGCCTGCAGACGGCGGACGGGCGCGACCATCGGTTCGATACGCTTTATTCGTCGCTCGGGACGCTTTGCCACTGCGCGCTCGCGCACGATCTCGGCGTTCGTTGCGCCGACGACGGGTCGATCCTGACCGATCGTCATCAACGGACGTCGTTGCACGGCGTCTACGCGTGCGGCGACATCGTGCACGATACGCTGAGCCAGATCGCGGTTGCTTATGGCCACGCGGCGATTGCCGCGACGGCGATCCACAACAGCCTGTAAAACGAACGCTGCGCTGCCCGACGCAGCGCGGTGCTCAGCGCCTGCGTCGCCGACTGGCCGCAGCGGCGAGCAGCGCGGCACCCAGCAGCACGAGCGAGCCCGGTTCGGGCAGCGCGCCGCCGGTGGTGCTGCCGGTCCCGCCGCTCGATGCGGCTTGCGCGGTCGTGACGAACAGCGATTCATGGCCGGCCGACGTCGAGCCGTTCGCGAATTGCATGCCGCCGCCGACGATGCAATCGAACGTGCCGCAGAACGCAGTGGCGGCCGCTGCTTGCGTTGCATCGAGCGTGAACAGGAAGCCCGATTGGCCCGTTCCATTCGGCGCCTCGTTCGCCTGCGACAGCGTCAGCATCGGGCCCATGTAGTAGAAGTAGCTCGATGCGGTGCCGTTGTAGAGGCTCAGATAGAGGCCGGTGAGATCGACCGTCTTGTCGTTGCCGGTCTCGTTGACGTCGACCACCAATCCGAGGTCGCCGGCGCTCGTCGCGCCGAGTTGCGACAGCGAGAACGTCTGATTGATCGCGAGATTGTCGCCGCCCTGCTCGCCGGTGAGGAAATGACACGGGCTTTGCACGGTCGTGCTGCCATTGAATTCGACGCACGACGATTCGGTGCCGTTGTGGTCGCCGGGACCGCCCGGATCCTCGGCCGTCGTCAGCGTGTTGACGGCACCAAGACCGGTACCCGACAGATGCGTCGGGCCCATGAAGATCAGATTGGCGTTGGCACTTCCTGCTGCGAGCAGCCCGGCCGCGAGGATGCCTGATGCAACGACGTTGCGCGATGTGCGCAGAGCATGGTGACGAGGGATCATTTTGCTGAGCGAGTCGACAATTGGCTTTGGGCTCTCGGGGCCGAGAACCCTCTGCCATTGGACTAGCAATGCACGTACCGCGGCCTGCAACCGTTTGAAAGTACGAACATCGGCGCGTGCGATGCCGATGTTCGTTCGCTCAACTGTAAAGCGGTGCTTTGAACGTGCGACGAAGGCGCGACTCGACTCGTCGTTGCGCGGCGACAGACTTACACGCGTGGCGCGATGGACGTCGAAGTGGCCGCCGTCGCGGCAGCGCGCGCATGCTCGTGCATCAAATGACGCACCTGGCTGCCGATGGAGCCCAAACCGAGCATCGACAGCACGCCGATCGAAGGCTCGTCGACGACGATCTGCCGGCAGTCGTGATCCTCCGCGAAGCGGACGATCGTCTCGGCGGGATGGCCGACGAGAACGTGCACGTCGTGCGGTACGCCGGCCTCAGCGAGGATGCGCATCGCGGGCTCGAGCGTACGCATCCCGCTTTCGTGATGAAACTCGCGCAGGTCGTTGCGATTGAAGAATTGCGAAACGTGCTTCGGCAGCGGCCGCTGCACATTGAGCAGATGAATGCGCGCCGACGGATCGGTGCGATGCAGCGAAACCGCCTCGGCGGCGGCCCATGCCGCGTCGCTCGTGCTGACGATTGGAACGACGATCTCGTTCATTGCTCGTCTCCTGTCACGCCCGCTGCGCAACCGCATTCACGCCGAAACGCAGCGAGTGTGGAAATTCGGCTAGATCGCGTGCTCGGCGTGCGACGGATCGGGCGACGTTTCGGTATTCGCATGCGCATTCTTCCGCCGTGCGAGGAGCTTGCCGGCGATCACGACGAAGAACGCACCAATGATCGGCGCGAGCAGATCGAGGAAATGCGCGTGGTTCTCGACGTATGTCTTGACCGCGGGATCGCCGACCGCCATGTCGCCGGCGACGTAGCCGAGCAGGCCTGCACCGATCACGACGAAGGACGGGAAGCGCTCCATCAGCTTCACGAGCATCGCGCTGCCGAAGAGGATCAGCGGCATCGTGATCAACAAGCCCAGGAACAGCATGCCGAGATGTCCTTGCGCAGCACCGGCCATGCCGAGCACGTTGTCGAGGCTCATCACGATGTCGGCGATGATGATCGTCTTTACCGCGCCCCAGAAGTTGGAGCTCTCCTTGACGTTGCCGCCGTCGTCCTCGGGAAGGAGCAGCTTGATGCCGATCCACAGCAGCAGCACGCAGCCGACGAGCTGGATGTAGGGCATCGTCATCAGCAGCGCCGCGCACGATGTCAGGAGCGTCATCAGCACGACGATGCCGCCGGTGCCGACGATGAACGCGTTGCGCTGGTCGCGCGGCGAGAGCGAGCGGCAGGCGAGGGCGATGACGACAGCGTTGTCGCCCGACAGGACGATGTTGATCACCGCAATCTTGAACAGCGCGACCCACGTTGCGGGATCGGTGAGGACGTGAAACATCGTCTCGGTACTCCTCGAATCGACGTGAGGGAATACCTGAGACTACGGCGCGGGGATTACCGACACCTGTCGCCGCGATTACGGTCTGCTTTCGGAATCCTTTCGCCTGGCTTTCGCGAACATTACGGCGACCTTACAAAGACTGCCGTCACCCGGGAAACGTGACGGTGAATGCGTTGCCGACGCCGTCCGCATCCTCGGCGAGCGTGATCGTCGCGTCGTGCAGCTTCGCGATCTCCTGCACGATCGCGAGGCCGAGGCCGCTGCCGCCGGCCTGCGTACCGAGCAGGCGATGGAAGCGCTCGAAAATGCGTTCGCGCTCGGCGACCGGAATGACGGGGCCGTCGTCGCTCACCGCAAGACGTGGCGGCTGCGCTGCGACGCGGACGGTGACGCGGCCGCCGTCGCGGCTGTAGCGTATCGCGTTGTCGAGCAGATTGTTGATGAGCTCGGTGAGCCGCGGCGCGTCGCCGCGAATCATCACGTGCGGCTCGACGCCTTCGAACCCGAGGTCGACGTTCTTCCGATACGCCTCGGGCACCCATTCCATCGTGACGTCGAACGCGAGCTTCGACAGGTCGAGCGGCGCGAGCTCGAGCTTGCGCACCGTCGTCGGCTCGTTCCGCGCAAGCGACAGCAACTGCGCAACGAGGCGCGACATGCGCTCGACGGCCGTGTACAGATGCGCGATCGACTGCTTCGCCTGCGCGGGATCCTCTTCGCGCAAGGCCACTTCGACATGCGCCTTGAGTCCGGCCACCGGCGTTCGCAGCTGATGCGCAGCATCGGCGATGAACCGGCTTTGATGGCTGAGGACTTCCTCGAGGCGCGCCATCAGGTCGTTGATCGCGACGATCAGCGGCTCGACTTCGCCGGGTACGCCCGGCACGCGTACCGCGCTCAAGTCCACGTGGGAGCGTGACGCAACGGCTTGCGAAAGATGTGTCAGCGGCGCGAGGCCGCGCGCGACGCCGGCCCACAGGACGACGCCGGCGATCACGATCAGCAGCAGCTGCGGCACGATCACGCCGAGCATGATCGCGTTGACGAGTCCATGGCGCTTCACGCGCGTCTCCGCGACATCGACGGTGATGCCCGACGTGGTTGCGAGCTGAACGATGCGCACCGGCTGCCCACCCAGTTCGCTGTCATAGAACGCGGGGCCCGGCTGCGCCCGTGGCTGCGCCGGTGGGACCTCGGCGTCGCCCGCGATTCGCGTCCCGTCGCGGCTGCGCACCGCGTAGTGCACCTCGTCGTATTGATCGAGCAACAGCGTGCGCTCCGCGTCCTTTTCGAGGTCGAAGGTCGCCGTCGTTCCTTCCGGCTTCACGTGCAGCGTCAGCTCGCGCGCGATCTCGAGCAGCTCGCCGTCGTAGACGCGATCGGCAAGGTGCCGTGACACGACGTAGCTGCCGACTGCGTCGACCAGGAACAGCAGCGTCAGCGGAAGCAGCAGCCAGCGCAAGAGCTGACCGCGCAGTGTCACGCCGCGCCCGGCGACTCCATCGCGCGATCGCGCTCGATGCGCCGCGGCAGGTGCATTCGCCGATCCGGTCGAAAGCCTGCCTGCGGCCCTCGGCGTCATCCGGCCTTGTCGAGCAGGTAGCCCATGCCGCGCACCGTGCGTATCTCGATGCCGAACGGCTCGAGCTTCTTGCGTACGCGATGCACGTAGACCTCGATCGCATTGCTGCCGACGTCGTCGCCGAAGCCGAACAGGTGATCGATCATCTGCTCCTTGCTGACGACGCGACCCTGTCGCGCGAGGAAGAGCTCGGTCAGCGCCAGCTCGCGCGCCGACATTTCGATCGGCTGCTCGTCGTGGAACAGACGGCGCGCGGCGACATCGAGGCGAAGCCGTCCGTGCGCGAGGCTCGCGCCGCCCACGCTGTGCCCGCGGCGGATCAGCGCCCGCACGCGCGCCTCGAATTCGGGCAGGTCGAACGGCTTCGTCATGTAATCGTCGGCGCCCGAGTCGAGGCCGAGCACGCGATCGTCGAGCGTGTCGCGCGCGGTGAGAATCAGGACCGGCGTGTGCACGCGCCGGTCGCGCAGGCGACGCAATACGGCGAGGCCGTCGACCTTCGGCAGCGCGATGTCGAGCACGACGAGGTCGTACGTCGTCGTCGCGAGCGCGTCGTTCGCTGCCGCGCCGTCCGCAACGAGATCGACTGCGTAGGCGGACTGGTTGAGCGCCCGCGTGAGTGCCGCGGCGAGCACGGAATCGTCTTCGACGACGAGGATGCGCATGGCGAATGGCAGGATCGGGGATCTAGGATAGAGGATAGAGGGAGCGACGGTGTCGTGCACGGCTCGGCGACTCGCGATCGCCGGGAGAAGCGTGGACCGCAGCGCTGACGCTCGCCTGGCTCGAATCCTCGATCCTGAATCCCCGGTCCTCTGCTACATTGCGGCACCCATGACAACCGCCGTGCAGCATCGCCCGCTCTCGGCCGGCGACCTCGAGGCGATCCTCGACGTCACGAAGGCATTGGCGGCGCCGTTCGACCTCATGACGATGTTGGGCGAAGTCGTCGCCGCGGCCAAGCAGGTCCTGCGGGCCGAGCGCGGGTCGGTATGGCTCTACGACGAGCCGCGCGGCGAGCTGGTGCTCGAGGTCGCGACCGGCATCAGGCCGGTGCGCGTCCCCTGGCAGGCGGGGCTCGTCGGCGCCTGCGCGCGCTCGCGGCGCATCATCAACGTGCCCGACTGCTACGCCGATGGGCGTTTCGACGCGTCGGTCGACAAGGCGTCCGGTTACCGGACGCGCTGCATGCTGACGCTGCCGCTTGTCGACCACAAGGACGTGCTCGTCGGGGTCATGCAGGTGCTGAACAAGATCGAGGGCGTATTCGACGTCGACGACGAGGCGCTGGCCACGGCGCTCGCCGCGCAGTGCGCGGTCGCGCTGTCGCGCGTGCGGATGATGAGCGCGGTGATCGAGGGCGAGAAGATGCGCCAGGCGCTCGAGATGGCGCGCGAGGTGCAGATGAGCACGCTGCCCGCCGCCATGCCCGCGGTGCCCGGCTACGATGTCTGCGCGACCTTCCGCCCGGCCGACCTGACCGGCGGCGATACGTTCGATCTGGCGCTGCTCGATCAAGGGCTTCTCGTCGTGCTCGGCGACGCGACGGGCCACGGCATCGCGCCGGCGTTGTCGGTGACGCAGATGCAGGCGATGCTTCGCATGGCGTTTCGCCTCGGCGCCGATCTCGAAACCGCCTTCCTGCAGCTCAACAATCGGCTCGCCGAGACCCTCGCCGAGGATCGCTTCATCACCGCGTTCATCGGCCTTCTCGATCCCGCGACGCACGTGCTGCGGTTTCACAGCGGCGGCCAGGGACCGATCCTCTGCTATCGCGCGGCGACGCGCGACTTCGAGCGCTACAAGCCGACCAGCTTTCCCCTCGGCGCGATGAACGTCACGTCGCTGCGAGCGCCGGTATCGCTGACGATGCAGCCGGGCGACGTGCTCGTGCTCGTATCCGACGGCATCTACGAGCAGGAGAATCCGCGCGGCGAAGCGTTCGGCGAAGCCCGCGTGACCTCGCTGATCGAAGCCCATCGCGAGGCATCGGCCGCGATGATGCTGGCACGCGTTCTCGATGCCGTGCACGCATTCGCCGAAGGCGCCCCGCAGGCGGACGACATGACGATCGTGTTGCTGAAGCGCCACGATGCAAGCGCCGCCGTCGGCGAATTCGACCGCACGATCGACGCGCTCGAGCCGATCGTCGCGTTCACCGCGGAGGCATTCGCGCGCCTTTCGCTCGATGACAGGCTGCGCACCCGGGTCGACCTGGCAGTGGAAGAGTTGTTCACGAACATGGTGAAATACGGTCGGGGCAGCGCGCCCGTGCAGGTCCGGTTGCGCGCGGTCGACGGTGGCATCGAGGTCAGCCTGATCGATCCCGACGGCCAGCCGTTCGATGTCACGCAGGCGCCCGACGTGGACATCGACAAGCCGATCGAGGAACGGGAGCCGGGCGGGCTCGGACTGCACCTGATCAAGCGGATGGCCGACCGCTTCGACTACGATTACACGCCGGCGACGCGGCAGAGCCGGATCACGGTTCGGTTCAGCGTTGCGGCGCTGACGGGGCGCGAATAAGGGGGGAAACATGCTGTCGATCGAAGAGGGGCAGGGCGGCGCAGTCGTCATGGTCGGTCGACTCGATGCCGCGGAAGCGGCGTCGGCACAGGCGTTCCTCGACCGGGTCAAGGGCACGGTGACGCTCGACTGCACCGGACTCGACTACATCTCGAGCGCCGGCCTCGGCGTGCTGCTCAAGACCCAGAAGCGTCTTCTCGGCGCCAATGGGAAGCTGCGGCTGGCGGGGCTCAAGCCGCACCTGCTCGACGTCTTCACCTACTCGGGCTTCGATCAGCTCTTCGAGATCGATCGCGCTTCGTAGACCGCGCGCCAACTTTTCGATGGCTCGCGTGTAATTGTGGACAACGACGTCGATCAGGCGCTGGTCGAGCGCTTCCGGAACGGTGACCGGGAGGCGTTCACTACCCTGATGGTCCGGTACCAGCGGCCGATCTACAACGCCGCATTCTGGATCGTCAGGAGCGCCGACGACGCCCGCGACATTGCACAGTCGGTGTTCCTGAGGGTGGCCGAGCGTCTCGATGAATTCGATGGTTCGCACAAGTTCTTCAGCTGGATCTACCGGATCGCGGTCAACGAATCGCTCAATCTGCTTCGACGCAATGGTC
>JAICLP010000141.1 GCA_025925475.1 Burkholderiales bacterium
CCGCGGCGATCGGGGTGGAGGTGGTCGGCGCCATCTCGGGGACGCTGCGCCTCCCCATGCTCGGCGCGTGGCCGGGGGGGCGGGCGAGGGGCGGCGGGCTCGCGCGCGACGCCGCGATGCGCGGCTGAGCGCATGGAAATTCGCAACGTCGCGACTGCTGGAAACGGCAACCCAACATCCCAATCTACCGGAGAGCGCCATGGATGACGAAACGTTCAATCTCAGCATCCGCAAGTTCCTGTAGGTCGTTGGCATCGGCTCACAGCGCGAGATCGCGCGCGCCGTCGCGCAGGGCATCGAGGAGGGTGCCATCAAGGGCACCGAGAGCTTTCCCGCGCACGTGACGCTCGTCGTGCAGGGCCTGAACATCCAGGTGTCGTTCGACGGCACGATCAAGCTGCAGTGAGGACGATGCCCGCGCTGCCTCGATGAAATACAAGGACTACTACGCGACGCTCGGCGTCGCTCGCGACGCGGGCGAAGACGAGATCAAGAAGGCGTATCGCAAGCTCGCGCGCAAGTATCACCCCGACGTCTCGAAGGAGGAGGGCGCCGAGGAGAAGTTCAAGGAAGTATCCGAGGCGTACGAGACGCTGAAGGATGCGGAGAAGCGCGCCGCCTACGATCAGCTCGGACGCCACCAGCCCGGCGAGCAATTCCAGCCGCCGCCGGGATGGGAGCGCTCCTTCGGCGAGCAACAGCCATTCGGCGCGGGCGGCGGGTCGTTCTCGTTCGACGACATCGATCTCGCCGATCTTTTCGCCGGCATCGCCGGACGCGGCCGCGGTGGCGCGCAGCGTCCCGACATGCCGATTCCCGGGCAGGATTTCGAGGCGGCGGTGCGCATCTCGTTCGACCAGGCCTACAAGGGCACCGAGGTCGAGTTCGACATGTCGGTCGCCGAGCCCGACGAGAAGGGCGTGTTGCGCCGCGTGCCGCGCAAGATCCGCGTGCGCATTCCGAAGGGCGTCACCGACGGGCAGAAGCTGCGCGTGCCGGGCAAGGGCGGCAAGGGCTTCAACGGCGGTCGCGATGGCGATCTCTATCTCGACATCGAGGTGCAGGCGCACCCGCTCTATCGCGCCGAAGGACTCGACCTCTACATGGATCTGCCGCTCGCGCCGTGGGAGGCCGTGCTCGGTGCGAGCGTCGAAGTGCCGACGCCCGCCGGACGCGTCACGCTCAAGATCCCCGCGAACACCCACGCAGGCCAGAAGCTGCGCTTATCGGGCCGCGGCCTTTCGCGTCCCGACGGAACGTCGGGACATCTGTACGCGGTTGCGCAGATCGCCGTGCCGACGGTCGTCGACGAGCGCCAGCGCGAGCTTTTCACGCGGCTCAAGGATGCGTCGACGTTCAACCCGCGCGCGCATATGATCTGAAGCCATGGTGAAGATCGAATCGTCGACGGCGATCATGCTGGATGACAGCGGAACGCTGACCATCGCCCAGCTCGTCGAGCAATCAGGCCTTTCGGAGGACGAGCTTTCGGCGCTCGTCGATTGCGGCGCCATCGAGCCGCGCGAAACGGGAACATCGTGGCGCTTCAGCTCGCGCTGCGTCGTGACCGCGCGCACCGCGCGCCGACTGCGCGACGATTTCGCCCTCGACGACACGCACGCGCTCGCGATCCTGCTGCGGTTGATGCAGAGGGTCGAAGAATTGGAGCGGGAGTTGCGCCGGAGGGGTTAGCCCTCGTCTTCCGCCAGCAACGCGGCATTCCCGCCCGCTGCGGCGGTATTGATCGACAGCGTCCGCTCCACCGCGAATCGCGGCAGGTAATTCGGCCCACCGGCCTTGGGACCCGTGCCCGACAGCCCTTCGCCGCCGAAGGGCTGCATGCCGACCACGGCGCCGATCATGTTGCGATTGACGTACGCGTTGCCGACGCGCATCCGCGACACGATCCGCTCGATCGTTGCATCGACGCGGCTGTGGATGCCGAGCGTCAGCCCGTAGCCGAACGCGTTGATCGCGTCGATCAGACTCTCGAGCTCGTCGGCTCGCCATGTCGTCACGTGCACGATCGGGCCGAACACCTCCTGCGTCAGCCGATCCATTCGATCGAGGACGACGAGCGTCGGAGCGACGAACGTCCCGTTCGCACAGGCATCGGGAAGCACGACGCGGTGGCGGACGAGACCGAGCGATGCCATCGCCGCAACGTGCGCTTCGAGCGTCTCGCACGCCGAATCGTCGATCACCGGCCCGACATCGGTCGCGAGATCGCCGGGATCGCCGATCGTCAGCTGATCCATCGCGCCTTCGAGCAGCGCGAGCACGCGCGGCGCGATGTCTTCCTGCAGGCACAGCACGCGCAGCGCCGAGCAGCGCTGCCCTGCGCTGTCGAACGCCGACTGCACGACGTCGGCGACGACCTGCTCGGCGAGCGCCGAGCTGTCGACGATCATCGCGTTCTGCCCGCCGGTCTCGGCGATCAGCGGAACGATCGGCGTGCGCGCCGCGAGCGATTGCGCAATGGCGCTCGCGGCCGCCGTCGATCCGGTGAACGCGACGCCCGCGATGCGCGGATCGGCGACGATCCGCGCACCGATCGTCTCGCCCGGTCCCGGCAGCAATGCAAGCACGTCTGCCGGCACGCCCGCTTCGTGCAACATGCGAACGGCTGCTGCGGCAATCAGCGGCGTCTGCTCGGCCGGCTTCGCGACGACGGCGTTGCCGGCGGCGAGCGCCGCGCTCACCTGTCCGGTGAAGATCGCGAGCGGGAAATTCCACGGCGAGATGCACGCGAAGACGCCGCGGCCATGGAGCATAAGCGTGTTCGATTCGCCGGTCGGCGATGGCAGCACGAGCGGGGCGCCGAAGCGCTGTCGCGCCTGCGCCGCGTAATAGCGGCAGAAGTCGGCCGCCTCGCGCACTTCGGCGATTGCGGCGCTTCGGGTCTTGCCGGCCTCGCGCGCGAGCAGCGCGATCCACAGCGGACGCTCGTCCTCGATGCGCTGCGCCGCGCGATCGAGAACGGCCGCGCGTTCGTCGACGGCGCGCGCATCCCATCCGCGCTGACCGTCGACGAGCATGGCGAGCGCACCATGGACGTTCGCATCGTCCGCATCGACGACGGTGCCGATCGAATGCCGGCGATCGCCGGGCGAAAAGACTTCGCGCGATTCGCCGCTCGCGCGGCCGATCGTCGGCGCGGCGTTCCATTGCACCTCCGCGCTTTGCGCGACGGCGTCGTCGAGCACGCGCATCGCCGCCTGGTCGGCCAGCGAAACACCTTCCGAATTGCGCCGCTCGGGTGCGAACAGGTCGACCGGCAGCGGAATCGTCGGTGCGGGCGCGAAATCGCGGTTGCGAGCGCGCGCGAGCGGATCAGCCACGACGTCGTCGATCGCGATGTTCGGGTCGCCGATCCGATTGACGAACGATGTGTTCGCGCCGTTTTCGAGGAGGCGCCGCACGAGGTAGGGCAGCAGGTCCCGGTGGCCGCCGACGGGCGCGTAGACGCGACACGCACGTTGCGAATGCTGCGGATCGGCGAGGACGCATGCGTACAACGCTTCTCCCATCCCGAAGAGCCGCTGAAATTCGAATTCGTCGACGCCCGCGCGCGCGCCATGTGCGCTCACCCAGGCGATCGTGTGCGCGTTGTGCGTCGCGAACATCGGATACACGGCATCGCCGGCTTCGAGCAGCGCCTTCGCGCATGCGAGGTAGCAGATGTCCGTATGCGGCTTGCGCGTGAACACCGGGTAGCCGGCAAGGCCTTGCACCTGTGCGCGCTTGATCTCCGTGTCCCAGTACGCACCCTTGACGAGACGCACCGGAATGCGCGCACCCGCTTCACGCCCGAGCGCGACGACGTAGCCGACGACGGCGCGCGCGCGCTTCTGATACGCCTGCACCGCGAGGCCGAGTCCGTGCCAGCCGGACAGCTCGGGCTTTCGGCGCACGTGCGAAAAGATCTCGAGCGACAGCTCGAGCCGCTCGGCTTCCTCGGCGTCGATCGTCATGCCGATCTGCGCTTCGCGCGCTTGCCGGGCAAGTCCCACGACGATCGGCACGAGCTCGGCGAGCACGCGCTCGCGCTGCGGATATTCGTAGCGCGGGTGCAGCGCCGACAGCTTCACCGACACGGAGGGCGACGCGAAGATCGACTGTTGCCCGCTTCGCGCGCGCGCCTGCCCGATCGTCGCGATCGCACGCGAATAGGCGTCGAAATAGCGCTCGGCATCGCCGGCCGTCACTGCTGCCTCGCCGAGCATGTCGTATGAATGCCGCCATTTCGCGTCGCTTCGCGCGACCGCCTCCTCGATCGTGCGGCCCAGCACGAACTGCTCGGCCATCACCTTCATCGCCTGGCGCACGGCAACGCGCACGACCGGCTCGCCGGCGCGCGCCACGAAGCGCTCGTACCAGGCACGAGGATCGCGTGCATCCTCGCGTTCGATCCGCGTGAGCTTGCCGGTCAGCATCAGCCCCCACGTCGATGCGTTGACGAGCAGCGAATTCGATGCTCCGAGATGACGTTCCCAGTCGCCGCGCGAAAGCTTGTCGCGGATCAGCGCATCCGCCGTTGCCGTGTCGGGGATGCGCAACAGCGCTTCCGCGATGCACATCAACAGCACGCCTTCGGGCGTCGACAGGTCGTACTGCTGCAGGAACGATTCGATGCCGGCGTGCGACTGCCGCCCGGCGCGCACCGCCTCGACCCATGTGCGCGCCCGCGCCGCGATCGCGCGTCGCGTGGTCTCGTCGTCGTCGATCTGCGGCGCGAGGGCGATCAGCGTCGAGCGCTCGTCGGCGAGGAATGCATCGCGGATCGCCTGGCCTTCGGGGCCGTCGGGGATCAGCGGAAGGTCGCCTGTCATCGCATCATCCTACCCACGCGGATGGTGCTGCGCGTGCAGCTGCTTCAGCCTTTCGCGCGCGACGTGCGTGTAGATCGTCGTCGTCGTGATGTCGGCGTGTCCGAGCAGAAGCTGCACGACGCGAAGATCGGCACCGTGATTGAGCAGGTGGGTCGCGAACGCGTGCCGCAGCACGTGCGGCGACAACGACGTCTTCGCGATGCCGGCGCGCACCGCGTAGCGCTTGACGAGCGCCCAGAACGCCTGCCGCGTGAGCGGCGCGTGCCGCTGCGTGAGAAAGACCTCGTCGCACTTGGCGCCGCCCGCCAGCGCCGGCCGCACGTCGCGCAGATACCGTGCGAGCCACGCCGCCGCTTCGTCGCCCATCGGCACCAGGCGCTCCTTGCTGCCCTTGCCGACGATGCGCACCATGCTCATGTCGTGCGCGAGCTGCGAGCGCTTCAATGCGGTCAGCTCGGATACGCGAAGCCCGGTCGCGTACAGCGTCTCGAGCATCGCGCGGTCGCGCACGCCGAGCACGGCGTTGGTATCCGGTGTGGCGAGCAATGCCTCGACCTGCGCCTCGGAAATGTGCTTCGGCAGCCGCCGCGGCTTCTTCGGCGCGCGAACCCGCAGCGTGGGATCCTCGCCGATCGCGCCCTGCGCAAGCTGCTGGCGATAGAAGCGGCGCAGCGTCGACAATCGCCGCGCGACCGACGTCGCCTTCGCCTTGGCCGCGAACTGATCCGCGAGCCACTGCTCGAGATCGCCGCGCCCGACGTGCAACAGCGTGGCGTTGCGCGTCGCGAGCCACGCGCGCCAGCCGGCGAGATCGCGGCGGTAGCTCGCAAGCGACGCCGCCGCAAGGCCGTCCTGCAGCCATAGCTGATCGCAGAAGGCATCGATCAACGGATCGTGTGTCGCCACGGCCAGGCGCGGCGCTGCACCGCGAACGGGTCTCGTCGGTCGCGCCCTCACATCTTCATGTGCTGCGGCAGCAGCGTGACGAGCGACGGGAACAGCCAGATTGCGAGCACCGCCGCGCACATCAGGAAGAACATCGGCAGCGCGTGCCTCGCGATCCATGTGATCTGCCGGTTCGTCATTCCCTGCAGCACGAACAGGTTGAAGCCGACCGGCGGCGTGATCTGCGCCATCTCGACGACGAGGACGATGAAGATGCCGAACCAGATGAGATCGATGCCCGCCTTCTCGACCGTCGGCAGGATCACGCCCATCGTCAGCACGACCATCGAGATGCCGTCGAGAAAGCAGCCGAGGATGATGTAGAAGATCGCGAGCGCGACGATCAGCACGAATGGCGTGAGCCCGAGCGTGCCGATCCATTCGGCGAGGTCGCGCGGCAGGCCGATGTAGCCCATTGCGAGCGTCAGGAACGCGGCACCGGAGAGAATCAGCGCGATCATGCAGTAAAGCCGGGTCGCGCCGAGCAGCGAGTCGCGGAACGTGCGCCAATCGAGCGAGCGCTGCGCGGCGGACACCGCGAGCGATCCGACGACGCCGAACGCAGCGGCCTCGGTGGCCGTCGCGACGCCCGCGTAGATCGAGCCGAGCACGACGACGATCAGCAGCACGACGGGAATCAGGTGCCGCGATGCGTAGAGCTTCTGGGCGATCGACGTGCGCTCGGTGGCGGCCGGAATGCGATCGGGATGCAAGAGCGCCCACGCGGCGATGTAGCCCGAGAACAGCGCAGCGAGCAGCACGCCGGGAATCACGCCGGCGATGAAGAGCCGCGCGATCGACACGTTCGCCGTCACGCCGTAGACGATCATGATGATCGATGGCGGAATCAGCAGGCCCAGCGTGCCGGCACCGGCGAGCGAGCCGACGGTGATGCCGTCGGGATAGCCGCGCCGGGCGAGCTCGGGCAGCGTCATCTTGCCGATCGTCGCGCACGTGGCGGCCGACGACCCCGACACCGCGGCGAAGATCGTGCAGCCGATGATGTTGGTGTGTAACAGGCGGCCGGGAATGCGTTCGAGCCACGGCGCGAGGCCCTTGAACATGTCCTCGGAGAGACGCGTGCGAAACAGGATCTCGCCCATCCATACGAAAAGCGGCAGCGCGGTCAGCGTCCAGGACGACGCGGTGCCCCAGATCGTGACCGCCATCGCATCGCCCGCCGGATGCGACGAGAAGAGTGTCATGCCCACCCAGGCGACGCCGGCGAGCGCGAGACCGATCCACACCCCGCTGCCGAGCAGGACGAAGAGCGCCGTGACGAGGAGCGCGGTGATCAGCGCATCCATGGTTTGCGCTCATTCATGATGCGTTGCTTCCTCGGGCGTGCTCACCCGTCTCGCGCCGCGCAACTCCAGCACGAGCTCGTCCACGAATGCGACGAACAGAATGAGCGTGCCGGCCGCCATCGCGAGCTCCGGAATCCAGAGCGGCGTCGCGTCGTTCGCGGTCGACACGTCGTTGAACGCCCACGACTGGAACGCGAGCCGCGCGCTGTAGAACGCAAACGCGCCGGAAAGGATCGTCGCGACCGCGAGCGACCACACCTCGAGGCCGTGGCGCACGCGGACGCCCGCGTGCTCGAGCACGAGCGACACGCGGATGTGCTCGCCGCGCTTCAGCGTATGGGCAAGCGCGAGAAAGCCGCTTGCCGCCATGCAGTAGCCGGCGTAGGCGTCGGTGCCCGCAACGTACCAGTTGACGAGGCGTCCGACGATGCCGACCAGCACCATCGCGAGCGTCGCGACGAGAAAAAACGCCGCCAGGTACGCGGCGGCGTCATAGAGCCGATCGAGGAATCGGCGGGTCGTCACGCGAGCGGTGGCGAACGATGCCTTGGCGACTGGATCACTGCTGCGCGCGATAGGCGTCGATGATCTTCTTCCCCTCGGGCCCCGCCTTGTGCAGCCAGTCGGCGAGCATCACGTTGCCGACTTTGCGCAGGTCGGCGGTCAGCTGCTCGCTCGGCTTGTCGATCGTCATGCCGTGCTGACGCAGTTGATCGAGGTACCAGTTCGTCTTGTCCTCCGAGAGCTTCCAGCCGCGCGTCTCGGCGTCCGCGCCGGCCTTCAGCAGGGCGGCCTGCGTCGGCTTGTCGAGCGCATTGAACGCGGCACGATTGACGATCACCGCGTTCTTCGGCAGCCAGGCTTGCGTGTCGTAG
>JAICLP010000173.1 GCA_025925475.1 Burkholderiales bacterium
GAATTTCGTCGGCGAGTTCCTGGTGCTGCTCGGCGCCTTCCGCGTCAGCATCCTGTGGACGGTCATCGCGGCGCTGGGCTTGATCACCGCCGTCGTCTACGCGCTCGTGCTCGTGCAGAAGACGTTCCACGGTGAGAACACACACGGCTGGCGTCTTGCGGAGTGCACGCCGCGGGAGGGCGCGAGTCTCGGCGCGATGGCGGCGATCGTCGTGTGGCTCGGCTTGCACCCGCAGCCGGTGATCGATACGGCGCGCGCTTCGATGAGCGCGCTCGCGTCGCTGCCTGCGGCGCAGGCGCAACAGGCGAGCCTGCGATGAGCTTCGGCCAAGCGGAGCTGATCGCGCTTTTGCCGTTGATCGTCGTCGCGGCGGCGGCCGTGCTCGCGCTGCTGCTCGCCGCCTTCCAGGCGCATGCGCGAGGTGCGCTCGCGGTCGCGCTTCTCGGACTCGCGGCGGCGTGCGCGTTGCTGCCCCTCGTCGCGAAAGTCGGGCCGCATCAAGTGACGCCGATTTTGATCATCGACCGTTACGCGCTCTTCTTCATGGGCCTGATCTTCGCGGCGACATTCGCGATCGCGCTGCTCTGCTACGGCTATTTCGGCAGGCGGGAAAGCGAGCACCGGTCGGTCTATGTCCTGCTCCTGCTCGCAGCACTCGGCGGCGCAGTGCTCGCCGCGAGCAGTCATTTCGCGTCGTTCTTTCTGGGACTCGAGCTTTTGAGCGTCGCGCTGTTCGCGCTGATCGCCTACGAGCGCGATACCCAGCGCGGGATCGAGGCAGGCATCAAATACCTGGTGCTCGCCGGCCTCTCCTCCTCGCTCCTCGCCTTCGGCATGGCGCTCGTCTACGCGCGGTTCGGCACGATGCGCTTCGCCGAGATCGGCGCGCTCGTTTCCGCGGGCAACTATGCGCGCGACGTCGAGCTCTACGCGGGTATCGGGCTGATAGTCGTCGGCATCGGATTCAAGCTCGCGGTCGTGCCGTTCCACATGTGGACGCCCGACGTGTACGAGGGCGCACCCGCGCCGGTCGCCGCCTTCATCGCTACGGTATCCAAGGGCGCCGCGCTGGCCGTTCTGTTGCGCTATTTCGTCGACGTGGGCGCGCACCGCGCAGCAGCGCTGACCGCGGCGCTCGCCGCGATCGCCGTCGCGTCGATTCTCGCCGGCAATCTGCTCGCGCTGTTGCAGGACAACGTGAAGCGCATCCTAGCCTATTCGTCGATCTCGCAGCTCGGCTATCTGCTGGTCGCGTTTCTCGCCGCCGGCACGCTCGGCACCGAGGCGATTGCGTACTACCTCGCGGCGTACTTCGTGACGATGATCGGCGCGTTCGGCGTCGTCGGTGCAGTGTCCGGACCGGGCGAGGATCGCGCGAGCGAGGCGCTCGGCCACTACGGCGGACTCTTCTGGACGCGACCCTGGCTCGCCGGCGTCTTCACGGCGATGCTGCTCTCGCTCGCAGGCATTCCGCTGACGATGGGCTTCGTCGCGAAGTTCTATGTCGTCGCGGCCGGCGTCGATGCGGGGTTGTGGGCGCCTGTCATCGCGCTGGTGGTCGGCAGCGTCATCGGCCTCTTCTATTACCTGCGCATCATCGCGGTGATGTGTGCGCCGTCCGCAGCGGCACCTGCGCGAGCGCCGTCCGGCGCGATCGAAAGCGGCATCGTGCTTGCGAGTCTCACGGTGCTTCTGGTCGTGCTGGGCGTCTATCCGACGGCGCTGATTCGCATCCTGCATGGCGCGCTCGCCGGTTTCGGCGGATGAGCACGCGCGCGCCATGAAACCTCCGATCGTCGCCGCATCGATCCTTTCGGCCGATTTCGGACGGCTCGCCGAAGAGGTCGCCGCGGTCGATGCGGCAGGCGCCGACTGGATCCACGTCGACGTGATGGATGGCCGCTTCGTTCCGAACATCACGCTCGGTCCGGCGATCGTGAGCGCGGTCCGCCGCGCGACGAAGAAGCCGCTCAACGTGCACCTGATGATCGTCGAGCCGGAGCGCTATCTCGAAGCCTTTGCCGCCGCCGGCGCCGACCACCTGCTCGTGCAGTGCGAACCGTCGTCCACCGTTCACCTCCATCGCGTGCTCACGCGCATCCGTGCGCTCGGCAGGAAGGCGGGCGTGGTGCTCGATCCCGCGAGCCCGATCGTGTTCGTCGAGCACGTGCTGCACCTCGCCGACGTCGTTCTCGTGATGACGGTCAACCCCGGTTTCGGCGGTCAGGCGTTTTTGCCCGAAATGCTGCCGAAGATCCGGGAGCTGCGTGCGCTGTGCGAATCGCGCGGTCTCGATCCGTGGATCGAAGTCGACGGCGGACAGGACGGCGCGAACGCGGCGCGCGCGATCGCCGCGGGTGCCAACGCGATCGTCGCCGGTTCGGCGATCTTCGGCGCGCCCGACTATGCGCGGGCGATCGCCGCGCTTCGGCAGTCGCGGCCGGCGGATGCGAGAGGAGGCATCGCATGACCGAACCCGCCACGCCGACGACGGCCGCATCCGATCCGGTCGCCGTTCTGGTCATCATGGGTGTCTCGAGCTCGGGCAAGACGACGGTGGCGACGGAGCTTTCCCGGCGTCTGCACTGGCAGCTCGCGGATGCCGATACCTTCCATTCGGCCGCGAACGTGCACAAGATGGCAAGCGGCATTCCGTTGACCGACGAGGACCGCTGGCCGTGGCTGCGGGCGATCGCCGCATGGATCGACGGCGTGCGCGCCGCGGGCCGGCATGGCGTCATCGGGTGCTCGGCGCTGAAGCGAAGCTACCGCGACATCCTGATCGGCGATCGCAACGACGTCAGGCTTGTCTACCTGAAGGGCGATTTCGATCTCGTTGCAAAGCGGATGAAGCAGCGACACGGCCACTTCATGCCGGTCGATCTTTTGCAGAGCCAGTTCGACACGCTCGAGGAGCCGACGCAGGACGAGCATCCGATCGTCGTTTCGATCGACGCGGAGCCGTCGTCGATCGCCGCGGAAATCATCGATCGACTCCAACTGTCAACGCCCGCTGCGTGAGAGAAGCCGCGCGAGCGTTCGCCCATCCCAACATCGCAAGGAGATTTCATGAGCTCACGGCTTTCCACCCCGCGTTCCGCGTCCACGCTGGATACCCTGTGCATCGACACGCTTCGCTTTCTGTCGGTCGACGCGGTGCAAAAGGCGAACAGCGGGCATCCGGGTCTGCCGCTCGATGCGGCGCCGATGGCGTACGTGCTCTGGACGCGTTTTCTCAAGCACAATCCGCACGATCCGCACTGGTTCGATCGCGACCGCTTCGTCCTGTCCGCCGGCCACGGCTCGATGCTGCTCTACAGCCTGCTGCATGTCACCGGCTACGATCTTCCGCTCGCGCAGATCGAGCGCTTTCGACAATGGGGCAGCATGGCGCCGGGACATCCCGAGCGCGGTGTCACGCCCGGCGTCGAAACGACGACCGGACCGCTCGGCCAGGGTTTCGGCAACGGCGTCGGCATGGCGATCGCCGAAGCGCACCTGGCCGCTTCCTTCAATCGGCCGGGTTTCGATGTGATCGACCACTACACCTACGGCATCGTCAGCGACGGCGACCTGATGGAGGGCGTCGCGTCGGAAGCCGCCTCGCTCGCCGGCCACCTGCGGCTCGGCAAGCTGATCTACTTCTACGACGACAATCGCGTCACGCTGTCCGCCGCGACCGACCTCACCTTCACCGAGGACCGCGCGCGGCGGTTCGATGCGTACGGCTGGCACACGGAGCGCGTCGAGGACGGCAACGACGTGGAGGCGATCGAGCGCGCGCTCGCCGCCGCACGCGCCGAGACCGAACGCCCGTCGCTGATCCTCGTGCGCACGCACATCGGCTACGGGTCGCCGAACAAGCAGGACACTTTCGAGGCGCACGGCTCGCCGCTCGGCGAAGAGGAGGTGCGGCTGACCAAGCGCAACCTCGGCTGGCCCGAGGAGCCGCCGTTCTACATTCCCGATTCCGCGGCCACGCACTTTCGCGAAGCGATCGACAAGGGCGCGCGCGCGCAAAAGGCGTGGAACGATCGCCTCGGCGAGTATGCGCGGGTGTTCCCCGATCTCGCGCAGGCGTTTCGCACGATCACCGCCGGCGACCTGCCGGCGGGCTGGGACGCCGACGTGCCGGCGTTTCCGGCCGATGCGAAGGGGATGGCCACGCGCGTCGCTTCGGGCAAGGTGATGAACGCGATCGCGCCGCGGCTTCCGGCGCTGATCGGCGGCTCGGCGGATCTCGATCCGTCCACGCACACCGCGCTGAAGGACGAGGGAGACTTCGAGCCCGCCAAGCCCCCTGTCTCCGATCCGCAGGGCTCGGAGGGGGGCGTGTGGAGCTACGCCGGTCGCAACCTGCACTTCGGCGTGCGCGAGCATGCGATGGGCGCGATCCTCAACGGCCTCGCGGCGCACGGCGGGACGGTTCCGTACGGCGCAACGTTCCTGATCTTCTCCGACTACATGCGCCCGCCGATGCGCCTTGCAGCGCTGATGGGCCTGCACGTGATCTACGTCTTCACCCACGACAGCATCGCGCTCGGAGAGGACGGTCCGACGCATCAACCCGTCGAGCAGCTTGCGGGATTGCGTGCGATTCCCGACTTCGACGTGATCCGGCCGTGCGATGCGAACGAGACGGCGGTTGCGTGGCGGGTCGCGCTCGAGACGAAGGCGCGGCCGGTCGCGCTCGTCCTGACGCGGCAGAACGTGCCAACGCTCGATCGCGCGCGAATGGCAGGCGCGGACGGCCTGCGGCGCGGCGCGTACGTGCTCGCCGAATCACCCGACAAAAGCCCGGACCTGATTCTGATCGCAAGCGGATCGGAGGTCGCGCTCGTTCTCGCGGTGCGCGAGAAGCTTCTCGAGCGGCAGATCAATGCCCGCGTGGTTTCGATGCCGAGCTTCGAGCTTTTCGACGCGCAGCCTGCGCAGTACCGCGAAAGCGTGCTGCCGGGTTCGATTCGCGCGCGTCTCGCGGTCGAAGCCGGCGTATCGCAGGGCTGGTGGCGCTATGTCGGCGAGCGCGGCGACGTGGTGAGCGTGGATCGCTTCGGCGCTTCCGCGCCCGGCGCCGTCGTCATGCGCGAATACGGCTTCAGCGCCGACGCGGTTGTCGACAGGGCGCTCGCGCTGCTGGGGCGTCGATCGTGAACGGAATGCTTTCTGGCGCAGCGGCAGGGGACGCGAAGCAGGTCAGGTTTCGGCCCAGCGTCCGGCCGCGGCGCGATCGACGAACCAGAAGACAGGGCCAACCGGCCGCAGACGGCCGGCGGGCAGCGTGTCGTCGCCCGAAAGCAGGCGATCGAGAATCGCGCGCTTGCCGTCACCCTGCAGCAGAAACACGACGACGCGGCTGCTTTCGAGCGCCGGGTAGGTGAGCGTGATGCGCGCCTGCGGACGCCCGTGCGCGACGACCGCGACGAGACGATCGCGCACATCGAGCGCTGCGTCCTTCGGAAGCAGCGATGCGGTGTGGCCATCGTCGCCGACACCGAGCAGGCACAGGTCGAACAGCGGCGCGTCCGACGTGGGCGCCTGCCCGCCGTGCAGCGCGCGAAGCGTGCGCTCGTACTCCACCGCGGCCTGCGCGGGTGTGATGCCGACGGTCGGAATCGGATGCACGTTCTGCGGCGGCACGCTGGCGCGCGCGAACAACGCTTCGTCCGCCATGCGCGCATTGCTCGCCGCATCGTCCGGCGGCACGAAGCGCTCGTCGCCGAAGAAGAACTGGGTACGGCTCCACGGAAATCGTTCGCGCAGCGGCGGCGTGGCGAGCGTCTCGTAAAGCGGGCGCGGCGTCGAGCCGCCGGACAGACACAGCGCGAAGCCTCCGCTTTTCGCTTCCGCCTGTCCGCACACGAAGCGCGCCCCATCCCGAGCCAGCGCCTGCGCATCGTCGAAGACGCGCAGCGTCCCGAAGGCCGGCGTCATCGCGCGTCCTGTTGCAGGATGAAGCGCCGCACCGCCTTCGCGAAGCCTTCGTTCTCGTTGCTGTCGGTGACCACGCTCGCTTGCGCTTTCACCTCGTCGCTCGCATTGCCCATCGCGATCGATAAGCCGCTCTTGCGGAACATCAGCACGTCGTTCGGCATGTCGCCCATCGTGGCGATCTGCGAGGACGGAATGCCGAGACGCTCGGAGAGCATCGTCACGACGACGCCCTTGTTCGCCTTCGGGTTCGTCACGTCGAGATAGTAGGGCTGCGATCGGGCGGCGCTCGCGCGATCGCCGAGCGCGTCCTGCGCCGCCTTCTCGGAGGCGGCGACGCGCGGAAGATCGTCCGAGATGCCGACGATCTTCACCGCATGCGACAGATGCTCGTCGGTGAATTCGGGCACCACGCGCGCGTCGAACTTCACCGTCCACGCCTCGCGCGCGACGTGCGGCGCGTTCGGGTCGCGGATCAGCCATTCGGTCTCGGTGTAAACCCAGACGTCCAGCCCCTGCTTTCCGATCAGCGTCACCGTCTCGCGCGCCGCCGCGGGATCGAGCGTATGGCTCTCGATGACCGACAGATCGGGATTGACGAATACCCCGCCGTTGAAGCCCGCGATCGGGGTCGTCAGCGCGAGGGGCTCGATCAGCATGCGCATGCCGCGCGGCGGACGCCCGCTCGTGATCGCGAGCTCGATGCCGGCCTCGCGCAGCGCCCGCACCGCGGCAGTCGCGTCCTCGGTCAGCACCTTGTCGCGCGGGACCAGCGCCCCGTCGACGTCCGCCAGAAACAGGCGGATGCGTTGCGCGGGGCGAGACGCTTTCGCCGGAGTTGTTTCGTTCTTGTGTATCCCGAGCTGAAGGTTCCTCGTTGGTTCGTCCC
>JAICLP010000057.1 GCA_025925475.1 Burkholderiales bacterium
AGGCGTACTTCGGCTACCTGCTCCCGTGGGGCCAGATGTCGTACTGGGGCGCGCAGGTGATCGTGAACCTGTTCTCGACGATCCCGGTGATCGGCGACGATCTCTCGGTGTGGATCCGCGGCGACTACACGATCTCCGACGTCACGCTGAACCGCTTCTTCGCGTTCCACGTCGCGGCGCTGCCGCTCGTGCTGCTCGCGCTCGTCGGCGCGCACCTGATGGCGCTGCACGAGACGGGGTCGAACAATCCCGACGGCGTCGAGATCAAGAAGCAGCCGAAGGACCCGCGCACCGGGTTGCCGCTCGACGGGATCTACTCGCATCCGTACTACACGATCAAGGACATCGTCGGCGTCGTCGTCTTCCTCGCGGTGTTCTCGATCGTCGTGTTCTTCCTGCCCGAGATGGGCGGTTACTTCCTCGAATCGAACAACTTCATCCCGGCCAATCCGCTGAAGACCCCAACGGAGATCGCACCGGTCTGGTATTTCACGCCGTACTACGCGATGCTGCGCGCGGTGCCGTCGTTTCTCGAGACGCAGGTCTGGGGCGTGATCGTGATGGCTTGCTCCGTGATGATCTTCTTTGCGCTGCCGTGGCTCGATCGCGGCGCGGTCAAGTCGATTCGCTACCGCGGGCGGCTGTACAAGAGCTGGCTCGCGGCCTTCGTCGTCTCGTTCCTGATTCTCGGCTATCTCGGCACGGTGCCGATCACTGTGTGGGGACAGTTCGGCAACGGGTTCCCGTTGTACGGCGCCGACAAGGCAACGGTCGTGGCGCGCGTGCTGACGATCGTCTATTTCCTGTTCTTCATCCTGATGCCCTGGTACACGGTGCGCGACAAGACGAAGCCGCAACCCGAACGCGTGAGGTGGTCATGAGCCCGGCGGGACGCATGAACGCACCGGCGTTGGTAGTGCGCGGCGCAGCCGCGCTGCTGGCCGCGCTGCTCGCGTTCGCGTCGTGCGGCGCGATCGCGGCCGAATCGGACGCGAACATCGTGCAATCGCACGTCGACCGCCTCGACGCCGAATCGCTGCAGCGCGGCGCGCGTTACTTCGTCAACTACTGCCTGACCTGCCACTCGGCCGAGTACATGCGCTACAACCGGCTGACCGATCTCGGGCTCACCGATGCGCAAATCACCGGCAACCTGATGTTCGCGAGCGACAAGATTGGGGAAACGATGACTGTTGCGATGACGCCCGCGAACGGCAAGGCGTGGTTCGGCAACGCGCCGCCCGATCTTTCGGTCGAGGCGCGCATTCGCGGCAGCGACTGGCTCTACAGCTACCTGCTTTCGTTCTACCGCGACGAGAAGTCGCCGACCGGCTGGAACAACCTCGTGTTTCCGAACGTCGCGATGCCGAACGTGCTGTGGCAGCTGTCGGGCGAGAACAAGCTCGTCAAGACCGAGTACGACGACCATGAGAAGGCGCAGGCTGCTGCGATCGCGGTGAAGGGACTGGCGTCGATCGAGCCGCTGCCGAACGATCACTACGCGGTGCTGCAGGTGATGCCGGGCGAAGCCGGGACGATGTCGCGCTCGGACTACGAGCAGTTCGTCCGCGACCTCGTCAACTACATGGACTACATGGCCGAGCCCGCCAGGAACACGCGCATCCGCCTCGGGATGATCGTCCTGCTGTTCCTCGGCGTCCTGTTCGTCTTCGCGTACTCGCTGAAGCGCGAATACTGGAAGGACCTTCACTAGGATGAAACATCCCCCCACGCTCGCGTTGCTCGCTGCCCCCCAGGGGGCGCAGTTAGTCGGTCGGGGCGGCCCTTTCCGACTGAGTTGAACGCTTCGCTCGCAGCCCTCCGGGGCGCCGATCAGTCGCGCGGGGTCGCGCTCGACGGCTGACGCCAATGCGACCGGAGCCTCGATGTTCGCGCACGAGAGTGGCGTCGAGCATCGAGGCTCCGATCTCGTTTCGACCAGGAGAATCACCATGATGACCCTCTATTCCGGCACGACCGACCCGTTCAGCCAGCGCTGCCGGATCGTGCTCCACGAAAAGGGGATGGACTTCCAGATCATCGACGTCGACCTCGACCACAAGCCCGAGGACCTCGCGGTGATGAACCCGTACAACCAGGTGCCGGTGCTCGTCGAGCGCGATCTCGTGCTGCACGAGTCGAACATCATCAACGAGTACATCGACGAGCGCTTTCCGCATCCGCAACTGATGCCCGCCGATCCGGTGATGCGGGCGCGCGCGCGGCTCTTCCTGCATCGGTTCGAGAAGGAGCTCTTCGTGCACATCGACGCGCTCGAGAGCGGCAACCAGAAGCAGGCGGACAAGGCGCGGGGACTCGTCCGCGATTCGCTGATGCAGATCGCTCCCGTCTTTGCGAAGCACAAGCACATGCTGGGCGAGGACTATTCGATGCTCGACGTGGCGATCACGCCGCTGCTGTGGCGGCTCGACTACTACGGCATCCAGATGCCCAAGCAGGCGGCGCCCCTCATGAAGTATGCCGAACGCCTGTTCGCCCGCCCGGCGTTCTCCGAAGCGCTGACCTCGGCCGAGCGAGGCATGCGCAAGTAGGCATCCGGATTGCTTGCAACGGTTGCCGGACCGCCACTTCGGGGACGAATCGTAAAGCCGATCGACAGTCCCGCACGCGGTGTAACGCACAAGCGCCAACGCGTGTAATCTCTCGCGACGCGGTCTGCCGGCAGCGCTGGACGGTTAAAACGGCCAGCGACTCGGGCGGAGGGCCGAGGGTAATATTTTCGACATGTCAGAGCAGTCCGCCAAACCGTACCTCGTACGCGCCATCTGCGAGTGGTGCGCCGACAACGGCCTCACGCCGTACCTCGCCGTGCGCGTCAACCCGCAAACGCGGGTGCCCGCGGCATTCGTGAAGAACGGCGAGATCGTGCTGAACGTGAGCCCCACGGCCACGCGCAAGCTCACGATCGACAACCAGTGGATCCAGTTCACCGCGCGCTTCAACGGCTCGTCGCAGGAGGTTGCAGTGCCGATCGGCGCCGTCATCGGCATCTTCGCAAAGGAAACGGGCTACGGCTTCTCGTTCTCCGCCCCCGATGATCCCGTCGCTGCGCTCGCGTCGAGCAGCGGGGCGCGCGACATCGACGGGCCGAAGCTCGGCGACACCGTGCGCAAGCGGCCGTCGCATCTGCAGGTCGTCAAGTAGGCGCAACGGCCGTTTCGTGCCGCGGCCAGAGGAAGGTCCGGCGCTACAATCCCTCGGATCGCCGGCATAGCTCAGTTGGTAGAGCAGCGGTTTTGTAAACCGTTGGTCGGGAGTTCGAGTCTCTCTGCCGGCACTCCTTCGTGATGCCTGTCAGCGCGGTGGCGGCTGCATCGCGCTCGAGAACGGCGCTGACGCCAACGTTCCCGCGATCTGCCGCCACTTGTCGGGCGACGCACAGCCCGAGCCCAGGCGACAACCGGCGATCGGGTCGGATTTCCGGGTAACCGATGCGCGCCCCGCGCTCGGCACGTCGATGGAAACGCGTGCTGCGCTGCAAGCATCCATTGGCCAAGGAGCAACGGCGACCGGGACATCCCAACGAGGAATTCTCCGGCTACTGACGCCGTTAACAGCAGCGTCAATGGACGACGATTCCATCGTTGGAACCGCGCTGTCGCGCGGATCGGCGCTCGCGCCGCTCTTTCGCGGACGTTTCTGCGACGTCGTGCTCGGCGGCCGTCCCGCGCGCGTCTTCGAGGAAGACGCGGTGCTCTACGAGATGGCGGCGCGCGAGCGCACGTTCTTCTTCTTGCGCACGGGCATCGTGAAGATCGGCACGATCACGGCGGCCGGACGCGAAATCATCTACGACCTGCGCAAGGACCGGGACGTCGTCGGCGAGTTGTGCGCGATCGAGCCGGTCCGTCGCGATCGCGCCGTCGCCGTCGAGCGCACCTGCGCGATTGCCGTGCCGTTCGACGAGGTGATGGAAGCGCTGGCTCAACACCCCGCGCTGCTGCGCGACTTCGTCGCAATGTTCTGCCACGCGCTCGCCGACGCGCACGAGCAGGTCAACCGTCTCGCCGCCGATGACGTCATGCCGCGCCTCGTCGGCGTGCTGAAGACGCTCGCCGTCAAGCTCGGGCGCCCTGCCGGGCAACACGTCGAAATCGGCGCTTACCTGACGCAGGAAGAGGTGGCGCAAATGGTGATGGCGCGTCGCGAGCGCGTGTCGACGGCGCTCAATGCGCTGCGGCGCCGCGGCATCGCGCAGTACTCGACGCGTGGCCGGCTGATCCTCGACATGCGCGCGCTCGACGATTATGTCGCGTGCCTCACGTAACGCGTGTTACCGCGGTAACTGACGAGCGCTGATTCGTCGCCGCAAAGTAACAGCCGTCAGCCGATACCGGCGAGGGTCCGATGAAGTCAACGATCAGTTTTGCGGCGCTCGCCGCCGCAGCAGTGCTCACGGCGTTCGGTTATGCGGTCGCGCGCCCGGACGAGCCGCGCGGGCCGATCACGGCGGTCGATCGCCAGATCGAGGAGCATTCGCAGCAAACGCTCGCCGACGGACGCCAGACATTTCGCTACGACACGTTCGGCGATGAGGATTTCTGGGGTGGAACGCTGCGGCTGCACGACGCGATCAAGGGCGCGCGCTTTGGCGGTGTCGGCAACGGCGTCGGCCCGAAGACGGCGATCGCGGTGGGTCTCAAGGTCGACGTCGATGCGCTGCCGTCGTCGCTGCAGCAGGCGCTTCGCCATGGGCGCGTCGATCTCGGCGATCCGGCCGTCACGCTCGACCTGTTGCGTCTCAACGCGGTCGTCGGCGTAACCGGATTCTTCGATGCGAAGCGCGACCTCGCGTCGATCGGCATCCAGTGCGCGCTTTGCCATTCGACGGTCGACGATTCGCTTGCGCCCGGCGTCGGCCATCGTCTCGATGGGTGGGCGAATCGCGATCTCGACGTCGGCGCGATCGTCGCACTGTCGCCCGATCTGTCGGCTGTCGCGTCGCTGCTCGGCGTCGACGATCCCACCGTGCGCAAGGTGCTTGCGAGCTGGGGGCCGGGTCGCTTCGACGCCGAGCTCTTTCTCGATGGCAAGGCGTTCGCGCCCGATGGCAAGTCCGCGTCATCGCTGATTCCGCCGGCGTTCGGACTCGCCGGCGTCAACCTGCACACGTGGATCGGCTGGGGATCGGTGACGCACTGGAACGCGTTCGTCGCGAACCTCGAGATGCATGGCAAGGGAACGTTCTACGATCCGCGCCTTGCCGACGCATCGCATTTCCCGGTCGCGGCGCGCGCGGGCTTCGCGAACGTGCGCAACGATCCCGATCTGGTCAGCCCAAAGCTGCCCGCACTGCACTTCTATCAGCTCGCGATCCCGGCGCCGGCGCCACCCGCGGGAAGCTTCGATGCCGCCGCCGCTACGCGCGGCCAGGCGCTCTTCGATGGCAAGGCCCAATGCGCGACATGCCACGTGGCGCCGACGTTCACCGAACCGGGCTGGAACATGCATACCCCGGACGAGCTTGGCATCGACGATTTCGAGGCGAGCCGCGCGCCCGATCAGCGCTATCGCACGTCGCCGCTGCGCGGCCTGTGGACGCATGAGAAGGGCGGCTTCTATCACGACGGGCGCTTCGCCACACTGCGCGACGTTGTCGATCACTACAACGCGCATTTCCGCTTGCAATTGAGCGACGCGGAAGCGCGCGATCTCGTCGAATACCTGAAGTCGCTTTAAGGAAGCAGCGTTCGCGGCGCGCGCGAAATCCGCGCCGCCGATCGCAGCGACGCGACGCCAACGGCGTCGCGTCGCATCGCCGGTCTCTCGCGAAGCTAGATGCGGCCCATGAGCAGCAGGATGATCAGGATCAGAAGCACGAGCCCGAGGCCGCCGCTCGGCCAATAGCCCCATCCCGAGCTATAGCCCCAGGTGGGAAGGGCGCCGACCAACAGCAGAATGACGATGATGAGAACGATGAGCGAAACCGACATGACGACCTCCATCCATTCGATGCGGGTGCAAGTGTTTAGCTGACATCGCCATCACCCTTGCCCGCGACGACATGTAAGAATTACGTTCGAGTCGATGGCGGCGGTGACTCGACGTCGTACGACGCTTCTTGAAGCGCTGCTGCCGCCTGCTTCGCACCGTTGCAGCAAGCAACGCGTATGCCGCGAGGCGCGCAATCATCATCCCGATCGGAGAAAGGCAATGAATCAGCTCGATTTCCGCAATCGCCGCGCCGTGGTGGCGGGCGGTGCAGCCGGCATCGGACTTGCGGTGGCGCAGCGGCTCGCTGCGAGCGGCGCGAGGGTCGCGCTATGGGACCGCGACGAGCGCGTGCTTGCGAGTGCGAACGAGCGGCTCGAGCGCAAGGCCGTGACGCAGGCCGTCGACGTCGTCGATGCGACTGGCGTGGAGCGCGCGGCGAAGACGCTCGCGAACGAATTCGGCGGCATCGACGTCCTCGTGTGCTCGGCCGGCATCACCGGTCCGAACGCGACGACCTGGAACTATCCGGTCGATGCATGGCGCCAGGTGTTCGATGTCAACGTGCACGGTCTCTTCTATTGCAATCGCGCCGTCGTCCCGATCATGCTCGAGCACGGCTACGGGCGCATCGTCAACATCGCGTCGGTCGCCGGCAAGGAGGGCAATCCGAACGCGTCGGCGTACAGCGCATCGAAGGCGGCGGTCATCGGCCTCACGAAGTCGCTCGGCAAGGAGCTCGCGCAAACGAATGTCCGCGTCAATTGCGTGACGCCGGCCGCCGTACGCACCGCGATCTTCGAGCAGATGACGCAGCAGCACATCGATTTCATGCTGTCGAAGATTCCGATGGCTCGCTTCGGGACCGTCGACGAGATCGCCGCACTCGTCTGCTGGCTCGCCTCCGAGGAGTGCTCGTTCACGACCGGCGGCGTATTCGACGCGTCGGGCGGAAGGGCAACCTACTGATCAGAGGTCAGGTATCAGGTATCAGGCGACCTTGGCGACACGGCAGCGGCGGCGTTATCCGCGACGCACGCGCAGCATGATCTTGCCGATGTGGCGGCTGCTTTCCATCAATGCATGCGCCTTCGGCGTGTCGTCGAGGTCGAAGGTCGCGTAGATCACGGGCCTGACTTTGCCCTGCGCAAAGATTGGCCACACCTTTTCGAGCAGCGCACGCGCCAGCTCGGCCTTGCGCGCCGGCGGGCTCGCTCGTAGCGTCGAGCCGCGAAGCGTCAGCCGCTTCACCATCATCAGGCGAAAGTCGCATTCGGCGCGACTGCCGTGCAGGAACGCGATCTGCGCAAGCCGGCCTTCGAGTGCGAGGCATTTCAGGTTGCGCTCGATGTAATCGCCGCCGACCATGTCGAGGATCACGTCCACACCGCGTTCGTGCGTGATGCGCCCGACTTCGACGACGAAGTCCTGCTGGCGATAGTCGATCGCGTGATCGGCGCCGATCGAGCGACAGAATGCCGTCTTCTCCGCGCTGCCGGCCGTCGTGATGACCATTGCGCCGAAAGCCTTCGCGAGCTGGATCGCGCAAAGGCCGATGCCGCTCGTGCCGCCGTGAACGAGGAACGATTCGCCGGCACGCAGGTACGCGCGATCGAACACGTTGTTCCAGACTGTGAAGAAATTCTCGGGCAGTCCTGCGGCCTGCTCGAGCGCGAGCCCCTGCGGAATCGGCAGGCACCACGCAGCCGGTGTGGCGCAATACTCGGCGTAACCGCCGCCGGGCACCAGCGCGCACACTTCGTCGCCGATGCTCCATTCGCGTACCGCTTCGCCACGCGCAACGATCCGTCCCGCGACTTCGAGCCCGAGAATCGGCGAGGCGTCGGGCGGCGGCGGATAGGTACCCGCACGTTGCGCGCAATCGGGCCGGTTCACGCCGGCGAACGCCACCTCGATCAGCACTTCGCCTGCCCGCGGCGTCGGCGGCGCGCTTCGTGCGACATGCATCACGTCGGGTCCACCCGCCTTGTCGACGGCGACGTAACGCATCGACTCGGGAAGTGTCATGGCGAGCCTCCTGCGATGGCGAGCATCGTCATCGCGATGCGCGCGTGCTTCCCGCGCTGCCCGATTCCTGCTGCGGCGCGAATACCGCGCGCCGCGGCACGAGCCAGGTGGCGATCATCGTCAGCGCGCCGAAGACGGCAAGCGTGGCGAAGACGTGCGCAAGGCCGTACCCGAGCGCATCGACGAGCGCCGCGCGCTGTGCGGCCGGTAACGCGACACCGCTGCCGTCGTCGAACATCCGCCGCACCGTGTCGATGCCGGTCTTGCCGGCACCCGATGCGGCGAGCACGCCGTGCAGGCTTGCGTTCAGCACCGCGCCGAGCGCCGCCGCGCCGAACGTGCTGCCCAGCATGCGGGCAAAGATGTTCGATGCGGTGGCGCTCCCACGTTGCGCCCATGTGACGCTGCCCTGGATCAGGATGATGAACGTCGTGTTGAGAAGGCCCATGCCGAAGCCGATGACGAACGAGCTCGCGCCGGTGGCGATCGCTCCGTTGCCCGCGGGCATCAGTGCAAGGCCAAGCGCGCCCACGAAGATCAGCGCGGAGCCGACGCGCACGGTGTTGCGCGCATCGAGCGCGCGCAGAAAGCGGCCGGAGAGCATCGACGCCATCGGCCAGCCGACCGACATCGCGGTCAGCGCGAAGCCGGCGATGATCGCCGAGCGGCCGAGCACGCCCTGTACGTAGATCGGCACGAACGACGTGACGCCGATGATCGAGGCGCCGGCGAAAAGCGAGCTCGTGTTGACGCTCGCCACGAGGCGCGAGCGCCATAGGTCGAGGTCGATCATCGGCTCGGGCGCCCGCTGCTCGCGGCGAAGGTAGACGACGAGCGCGACGACGAAGAGCGCCACGAGCGCGAACGTCGGCAGCGACGCAAATCCCCAGTCGACGCCGCCTTCGAGCAGGGCGACTAGGAGCGCCGAGATCGCGATGCAGAAGATGCCAACGCCGAGGTAGTCGACGTTGTGCGCGCGATGCGCGACGTCTTCGCGCAGGAAGAGCGACAGGCCCACGATCGTCAGGATGCCGACGGGCACGTTGATCCAGAAGATCCAGTGCCACGACAGCGCCTGCACGATGAGGCCACCCGCGAGCGGGCCGACAATTGCCGCAAATCCCCACACGCTCGAGAGCCACCCCTGGACGCGAGGACGTTCCTGCGGCGTGTAAAGATCGCCGACGATCGTGGTGGCGACCGGCTGGATCGATCCGGCGCCGAGGCCCTGCAGCAGGCGAAACGCGATCAGCGCGGGCATCGACCATGCGAAGCCGCACAGCGTCGAGCCGACGAGGAACACGACGATGCCGGCGATCAGCACAGGGCGCCGGCCGTACAGATCCGCGAGCTTGCCGAACACGAGGATCGTCGACGCCTGCGTAAGCAGGAAGCCCGAGAAGACCCAGGTGTAGAGGGAGAAGCCGCCGAGCTTGCCGACGATCTGCGGCAGCGCCGTCGCGACGATCGTCACCTCGACGGCTGCCATGAAGAGCGCAAGCATGACGCAGCCCAGGACGACGGGACGGCGTGAAACCACGTTCATTTTCCCGTACTTTACTCTGGCGCCTTCGATGCCCGTTGCGATCGGGACGCGGCCGGCGGCATGTACGCGCGTACGATTACGGCTTACACGCGAACATTCAGCGCTGATCGCACGTCGCTGCGTCGTGCCGTCATGAACGACTATCCAGGCTCCTGCAACACGTGCCGGGGCGCGCGCGAAAGCGTGAAGGCGCAGCCGGTCGCGAGCAATGCGGCCGCGCCCGACGCGCCGAAGACGATGGCCGGATCGTAACGCTCGAGCAGCAACCCGCCCAGGGCATTGCCGGCGCCAATGCCGCTCACGATGCACGTCGCCGACCACGTGAACGCCTCGGTCGCGTAACGCGCGGGCGCGTACGACGAGATCAAAAGCGTGACGATCGTGAAGGTCGGAGCGATGCAGAGCCCGGCGATGAACGCGACGATCGCGAGGATGCCCGCGCTCGCAATGGCGCCCTGCAGCGCGAGCGGCAGCACGAGCAGCGCGATGGCGATGCGAAGCTGGCGCTCGCGCGGCGCTGCGAGGTGCAGCGCGCCGTAGACGAGGCCGCCGAGCGCGCTGCCGATCGAATTGACGGCAATCAGGATCCCGGCGAGCGGCGGCCGCTGCACCTTGGCCGCGAATCCGGGGTAGGCGACCTCGAGCAGGCCGAACGCGACCGTCAACAGGAATGTCGTCGCGTACACCGCGATCAGGCGCCGGTCGGTCAGCGGGCCGAGCAGATGGCGTTCGGCGTGCGGGTCATGACGCCAGTAGCGCAGCGCCGGCGACGCGACGAACGTCGGCACGGAAAGGGTCATGAAGACGAACGCGGCGCCGAAGGCGACCGTCGGCGAGCCGATCGCGAGCAACAGCGCGATCAGCGCGGGACCAGCGGTGAACGTGAATTCGATCAGCACGCCGTCGAGAGCGAACGCCATCCTGCGCGCCGCCTCGTCGGAAAAGCGGTAGCGCCACATCGTCCGCGTCAGCACGCTGATCGGCGGCGAGAACGCACCGGCGAAGGCCGCAACGGCCCATAGCGTCGGCGTCGCAAGTCCAAGCGGCTTCGCGAGCCATAGCACCAGCAGTGCGGCCGGCGACGCGATGCCGGTCACGAGCAGCGCGATCCGCGGCCCGTGACGGTCGATGAAGCGTCCGACGAGCGGCGCAGTGATCGCCGTGGCGGCGAGATAGCTGCCGACGGCTGCGCCCGCGGCGGCGAACGACCCGGTGAGCGTACGCACGTGCAGCAGCATGGCGAGCGTGACGGTCCCGATCGGCATCCGCGCGAGCACTGCCATCGCGAGGAGCCGGCCGACGTCGGGCAGCCGGAGAAACGACGCGTATTGCGCGGCGGCGCCTGAAAGTGGGGTCAGAGACGACTTTCCGTAGTCGATGTTGGCGACGCAAACGGCTCACGCAGGAAAGTCGTCTCTGACCCCTTTAGTAGAGCACCTGCACGTTCTCGGGTGCGAGCCATTCACGCAGCCGCTCGATCAGCGCGTCGTCGGGCGTCACGCGCCAGCCCTCGGGCAACTCGATGTCGCCGCCGACACGCTCGTTCGCGTAGCGAATGGTGACGGGCAGCTTGCCCGAGCGGAACGGACCGAGGATTTCTTCCAGCCGGTCGGCAGCCGCGTTGCCGTTGCACGCGATGCGAAGACCTCGCGCCCAGCGCTTGCGCACGGCGGCAAGGTCGTAGATGTTCTCGGCGATGATGCGAAGGCCCTGCGCCTCGCCGTCGTCGCTCATCCGCTGCATCACGCGGATGTCCATCACGACGAGCTGATCCTCGCGCAGCAGCGTGCGTGCAGCGTCGAACGTCTCGTTGTAGACCATCACCTCGGCGCGACCCCTGCCGTCGTCGAGCGTGACGAACGCCATCTTGCCGCGGCGGCTCGTCTGCACGCGAAGCGCGGTGACGATGCCGGCGACGAGCACGTGCTCGCTTCGCGGCTGCAGGTTCGAAAGCGAAGTGCGGACGATGCCCGAAAGCTCGGCCGCATGCGCGTTGAACGGATGCCCGGACAGATAGAAGCCGAGCGACGCCTTTTCGTGGACGAGGCGCTCGGCTTCGGTCCAGTGACGCGCCGGCGCGCCGGCGAGGACCGGTGGCGCGACTTCCTCGCCGAACAGCGACACCTGCGATGCGGCTGCCGCCGCGCGCTCTCCGGCGTCGAGCGCCAGCCCGACCGTCGCGAACAGCGCCGCGCGATGCGGATCGATCGTGTCGAACGCTCCGGCGCGCACGAGCGCTTCGACGACGCGGCGATTGACGAGCCGCTTGTCGACGCGACGGCAGAAGTCGAAAAGGTCGCTGAACGGGCCGCCTTCGCGCCGCGCATTGACGATCGCTTCGATCGCCGCGGCTCCCGTTCCCTTGATGCCGCCAAGTCCGTAGCGGATGCGCTTCGCGTCGACGGGCTCGAAGCGGTAGACCGATTCATTGACGTCGGGCGGCAGGATGGAAAGACCCTGGTCGAGCGTATCGTCGTAGAACGTCTTCAGCTTGTCGGTGTCGTCGAGCACGAGCGACAGGTTCGCGGCCATGAACGGCGCCGGATGATGCGCCTTGAAGTACGCGGTCTGGTACGCGACGAGCGCGTAGGCGGCCGAGTGCGACTTGTTGAAGCCGTAGCCCGCGAACTTCTCCATGAGGCCGAAGAGCTGCGCGGCCTTCGCGCGCGCGAGTCCGTTCCTCTCGGCGCCGTCGACGAAGATGTCGCGATGCTTCGCCATCTCCTCGGGCTTCTTCTTGCCCATCGCGCGCCGCAGCAGGTCGGCGTTGCCGAGCGTGTAGCCGCCGATGACCTGCGCGATCTGCATCACCTGTTCCTGGTACACCATCACGCCGTAGGTGGGCTCCAGGATCGGCGCGAGCCGCGGATCGAGGTACTCGACGCGCTCGCGGCCGCTCTTGCGCGCGTTGTAGTCGGGGATCAGCTCCATCGGGCCGGGCCGATACAGCGCGACGAGCGCGATGATGTCCTCGAAGCGCGACGGTTGCGCCTGCTTCACGAGATCGCGCATGCCGCGCGATTCGAACTGGAATATCGCGGTCGTATTCGCCTTGCGGAAGATGTCGAACGTGGGCGCGTCGTCGAGCGGCAGCGTCTCGAGGGCGATCGTTGCGCCGGGATCGAGCTTCTTGATGTAGCGAAGCGTCCAGTCGAGGATCGTCAGCGTCGTCAAGCCGAGGAAATCGAACTTGACGAGGCCGATCGCCTCGACGTCGTCCTTGTCGAACTGCGATACCGGCGCCTGCGCACCGGGCTGCACGTACAGCGGGCAGAAATCGGTCAGCTTGCCCGGGGCGATCAGCACGCCGCCCGCGTGCATGCCGACGTTGCGCGGCAGCCCTTCGAGCTCGCACGCGAGCGACAGCAACTCGCGCACTTCTTCCTCGTCGGCCTCGCGCTGGTCGAGCAGCGGCTCGGCCTCGCGCGCATAGATGACGTTCGGTTCGGGATCGCCGACGCGCCGTCGCAGCGTAACGGTCTTGCCCGGCTGGAACGGAATCAGCTTCGCGATGCCGTCGACGAACGAATACGGAAGATCGAGCACGCGGCCGACGTCGCGCACGGCCGCCTTGGCCGCGAGCGTGCCGAACGTCGCGATCTGCGACACCGATTCCGCGCCGTACTTCTGCTTCACGTAATCGATCACGCGATCGCGCCCGTCCTGGCAGAAGTCGATGTCGAAGTCGGGCATCGAGATCCGCTCGGGATTCAGGAACCGCTCGAAGAGCAGCGCATAGCGCAGCGGATCGAGATCGGTGATGCCGAGCGAATACGCGACGAGCGAGCCGGCGCCGGACCCACGTCCCGGGCCGACCGGCACGCCGTTGTTCTTCGCCCAGTTGATGAAGTCGGCGACGATCAGGAAGTAGCCGGAAAAGCCCATCTGCACGATCGTCTTCGCCTCGAACTCGAGGCGCGCCTCGTATTCGGGACGGCGCCGCTCGCGCTCGGTTGCGTCCGGATAGAGCTGCGCAAGGCGCTGCCCGAGGCCTCGCACCGCTTCGACGCGCAGATGCTCGTCGAGCGAGACGCCCGCCGGCGTCGGGAATTGCGGCAGATGGTTCTTGCCGAGCGGGATCGTCAGGTTGCAGCGCGTTGCGATCGCGACGCTGTTTTCGAGCGCCTCGGGCAGGTCGGCGAATTTTTCCGCCATCTGTGCCTGCGTCAGGAAATACTGCTGCGCGGTGAAGCGGCGCGGACGCCGGCTGTCGGACAGCGTGTGGCCCTCGGCGATGCAGACGCGCGCCTCGTGCGCGCGGAAATCGTCGGCGGTCAGGAACTGGATCGGATGCGTCGCGACGATCGGCACGCGAACGTCGTCGCCGAGCGCGACGGTCGCCTGCACGAGCGCTTCATCGTCGCCGTGACCTGCGCGCTGCACTTCGAGCATGTAGCGCTGCGGAAACCACGAAGCCCATTCGCGCGCGTAGCGCGTGGCCGCCTCGACGTTGCCCTGCAGCAGCGCCTGGCCGACGTCGCCGTCGCGTGCGCCGGACAGCGCGATCAAGCCGTCGGTGCCCTCGTCGAACCATCCGCGATCGAACTCGGCGCGGCCGCGATGCTGGTGCGCAATGTACGCGCGCGAAAGCCAGTTGCAGAGCTTGAGGTAGCCGTCGCGATTGGCGGCGAGCAGCAGCGCGCGCGTCGGCTGGTCGGCTTCGCGCGGGTTCGCGATCCACACGTCGCAACCGGCGAGCGGCTTGATGCCGCGTGCGCGTGCCGCCCGATAGAACTTGACGAGCCCGAACTGGTTCGCGAGATCGGTCAGCGCGAGCGCGGGCATGCGGTCGGCGGCCGCGGCGTCGACGGCATCG